>DASZPR010000462.1:0-4499 GCA_035550235.1 Verrucomicrobiia bacterium
GGCTTACACGTTGCATCGCGACAAATCGGTGGAGGGCTTTGTTAAATTAGGCGAGGCTCAAATCGCGTTGCACGACCTTACCGGTGCGGAGAAAAGCCTGAACCAGGCGCGGTTGATTGACGGGCAGGATCCGGAGGCGTTGAATGACATGGGGGTGGTCCAATTGGATCGCAACCGCGTGACGGAGGCGGCGCAATTTTTCAATGCGGCGTTGAGGACCAAACCGGATTACGCGCCCGCGATTTTGAACATGGCCATAATTTCGCAGACGCATTTGAACAATCGGCAGTATGCGTTGCAACGGTATCATGATTATCTCGCGCTGAATCCGAAGCCGGCGAATTGGGAATCGGTGGATGCCGCGGCGCGCGCGCTGGAGCAGGAAATGAACGGGACGCCGACTCCACCGGTTCGGGAATCGGCTCCGGCGAATACCGCACCGCAGGCGGCCACGCCTCGGTCAACGCCCGCGAGCGCAGCGCGTCCACCCAAATTGGAAACTCCGGCGCCGGCCAATACACGTGGTGGCACTCAGCCCGCGCAGGTGACACAAGTCACGCCGGAACCGGTCATTCGCGGGGCGCAGGGCACGGGGAAAGCGGCGGAGCCGGTTGCTTCCAGCTCGGGTGCGGAAGTGAAGCCGGAACATCGCAGTTTTTTGTCGCGGGTTTTTCACGGTTCGAAAACCAACCCGACTACAGTGAGCAGCACGCCGCCGACCACGCAACCGGTCGCGCCGATGCCGGAACCGAAGCCCGTGGCGTATCCGCGTTACGCGTATCAATCGATTCGGAAACCGGCGAGCGGTGACCGCGACGCGGCGATGCAGGCGTTTGCGGAGGGCTCGCGCGCGCAGCAGGCGAAGCAGCTTCCGGAGGCGGCGGCGGCGTATCGCAAGGCGATTCAATTGGATCCCAGCTATTACGAGGCGTACTACAATCTCGGGGTGGTCAGCGTGCAATCGGGGAACGTGGCGGCGGGATTGGCGGCGTATGAAACGGCGCTGGCGATTGAGCCGGATTCGCATGACGCGCGATTTAATTTTGCGCTGGCGTTGAAGCAGGCGAATTATCCGATCGATGCCGCGAGTGAACTGGAGAAGGTGCTGGCAAAATCGCCGAACGATGTTTACGCGCATTACGCGGTGGCAAATCTTTACGCGCAGCAATTGCGGCAGCCGGCCAGGGCGCGCGAGCATTACCAGAAAGTTCTCGATATCAATCCCTCGTTTTCGCAGGCGCAAACGATCCGCGCCTGGCTTTACGCGAATCCGCAATAGGTGGAAAACAGAAAGCAGAAGACGGAGGTCGGAGACCAAGTTCAGACGAGCGGGACGATCGTGCCCGCTTTACAAATTCGAGCGCTTATGTGAACCGCGAGGGCGCGGTTCACTGAGCCGGGGGGCGGCGCGCTCCCGCTTCTTGGCATAAATCCCGCTATTTACAATTCCGAAGAGCCGTGAGGATTTCACGGGCTTTTGGAATTTGAATATGCCATTTAATTGGTTTGATATCGCAATCCTGTTGTTCCTCGGGTTGGGCATCCAGCGCGGGCGCAAACACGGCATGTCGCAGGAGATGATCCTCGTGTTCAAGTGGCTGGCGATCATTATCGTGGGCGGATTGGGGTATGCGGTAATCGGTGATGTGATTTCTGATAACTCTGTTTTCAGCCGTCTTTCGGCCTACCTGATGGCATATATTATAATCACTTTGGGCATCACTGTCGCATTTTGGGGCATCAAAAAGATGGCGGGGGGTAAGTTGATTGGCAGCGATGTGTTCGGCAGCGGGGAATATTACCTGGGAATGGTGGCGGGCTTGATTCGTTATGCGTGCATTTTGATTTTTGCGCTCTCGTTCCTCAACGCGCGGCTCTATTCGGACAAGGAAATTGCGGATGATTTGAAATTTCAAAACGATGTTTACGGCAGCAATTATTTTCCGAAGCTTTACACGGTGCAGGACGATGTTTTTAAAAAATCGTTTGTCGGTCCGCACATCCATGACGCGCTCGGCTTTCTATTGATCAAGGGCACCTACCCGGAGACGAAAGAGCTTCGGAAGGAGCGCGAGGTTGGGCAGTTGAATTAACCCGCTGCACTCGGGGGAACATCGAACAGCCAACGTCGAACGTCGAACGCCGAACGTCCAATTTGCCGCGGAGCGGGATGGTGAGTAGTTGATTGACGCTTGTTATGACCGCACCAAACGAAGCAGTGCTTGAGGTGAGCTTTCCGAAGGCTTTAATATTTTCTGCCGTTTCGATGACGTGCTTCTTCGCAGGTCTTATCTTTATCGGGATGCCAATGCATGATCCGTTGCTTATCGGTACTATCGTCGTTGTGGTTGCAGGTATGACGTTTATTTTTGCAATGTGCTTTTGCTTTATCTTTCGGTGCAAGATCAGCCGAGAGGGTTTGTGCTCCGCAGCGCCAACATTTTATCAGACCATTCTCCGTTGGGGGGACATTGTAGCGGTTCGAACGACATTACGCGGCAGCCCATTTTATTTAATCAGGGGCAGCCGTCTTGGGGAATTTTGCGTTTTACCTCGACGATTTCTCCTTAAAAATCCAGAGAGTCTGAACGAGCTGATTGAGCGATATGCCCCGGCAGACAATATTGTGCGGAAAGAGTTAGTCAATTGATTCTGCCCGATTTATTTCGCTGCTTTTAGAATGGAGACAGGCGAGACGCCTGTCCCACGTTGAAACGATTGCTTCCTTTTCGCGCATCCGGCATTCTGCACTGCTAAATGGCCGGCTTTTTTTCTCCGGAATTAATCGAGCGTATCCGCGCAGCCAGTGACGTGGTGGACGTCATTGGCTCCTATCTGCCATTGAAGCGCGCGGGGGCGAACTGGGTGGCCCTGTGCCCGTTTCACAAGGAGAAATCGCCGAGCTTCAACGTCAATCCGCACAAGCAGATTTTCTATTGCTTCGGCTGCCACAAAGGCGGCGATGTCTTCACGTTCGTCAAGGAATACGAGAACATTGATTTCGTGGAGGCGGTGAAACGCCTGGCGGACCGCGCGAAGATACCGCTTGATTACGAACAGGGCGGGCCGGGCGCGGAAATCAAACATCTCAAGGACACGCTGCTCCAGATTCACGAGCAGATCACGCAGCGCTGGCATCATTGCCTGCTGAATGAGGCGGCGGGTCAGGTGGCGCGGGATTACCTGGCGAAACGCGGGGTGTCGGAGGAGGCGATAAAATTGTTTCGATTGGGCGCGGCGCCGGAGGCGTGGGACGACACGGTGAATTGGGCAAAGAGCAAGGGGCATGAGTTGGAGATGGTGGAGAAGGCGGGGCTCATTATTTTGAAGGGAGAAGGGGGAACTCCGAACTCCGAACTCCGAACTCCGAACTCCGAACATCGGCGGTATTACGATCGATTTCGCGGGCGGCTGATGTTTCCGATTTGCGATGAGCAGGGCCGGGTGATTGGATTCAGCGGGCGGGTTTTGTCCGGCGATGAAAAAACGGCGAAATATGTGAACTCGCCGGAGACTCCGATTTTCAAAAAGAGCAAAGTCCTTTTTGCTTTAGATAAAGCAAAACGAACGATCTTGGATGTTGGGTACGTAGTGATTTGTGAAGGACAATTGGACACAATTTCCTGTCATTCAAAAGGAATTGTTAACGTGGTTGCCCCTCAAGGTACAGCGCTTACAGCTGAGCATGTCCAGATATTAAAACGATATACCGACGACATTATATTATGTTTCGATGGCGACAACGCCGGTCGAAAGGCCGCAGCTCGAGGATTTAATGACTTAATAAGTTTGGGAATCCCGTTCAGAGTTGCTGAAGTACCAGCTCCGGAAGACCCAGATAGTTTTATTAAGAGGTTTGGATTTAGAGCTTTACTGGGTTTACTGGAAAATGCTCGGGACTTTTTCGAGTGGTATCTAACTTATCTTAGTGGATTGCACGATGTGAAAACCGACCGAGGAAAGCTCGCTGTGATCCGAGGGATGGCCGAAGTTCTTTATCATCCGAACAACACAGTTATAATTGACACTTACATCCAACGAACGGCACATCGGCTTGAAGTTGCGGTCGACGCGGTAAGAACCGAGTTCAAGAAGATTTCCAAAGGGGTGAAGTCTTCCGATAATCAGCCTCTCGAAGAATCGACTGAGCCAACAGCGGAAACGGAACGTCCCTCGCGGACTGAATTTTGGTTGTTGAAATTGATTTTTTTAGACGAAGATCTGATTGGTTTTTGTGCCGAAAACTTGGAACCCGACTGGATTCCAAATCAACTTGTGCGACAAGTTTTTTTAAGGCTGGTGGAAGTGCATCGGCAGGGCACTTGGTCTAATCTAGGCGCATTCTTGACCGAGTGCGAAACGCAGGAGATGAGGAATCTGGTGACAGAAGCAGCGACCGGGGATCGGGCGATTCCAAATCCGCAGCAACAGTTGGTGGACACTGTCTTGTACCTACGGAACCAGTTTATTGCTCACCAGCTTGCCATATTAGATCAGCA
>DASZPR010000463.1:0-1702 GCA_035550235.1 Verrucomicrobiia bacterium
TCCACCTGCAATTCCCCGTCGAAATCCGCCTCGATATTCTTCGCCTCGGCCTTTTGGCGGGCGAGCGCGGTGGCAGCCTGCACGCGGCCAATCGTAGGATGCGTGGCACTGCCTTTGGTGGAAAACGAAAGCAGGGCAACACGCGGCCGGATGTTCAGCAATTGGCGCGCGAGCTGGGCGGTGGACACGGCAATTTCCGCGAGCTGCTCAGTTGTCGGTTCGGGGATGACGCCGCAATCCGCCATGAACAGCACCCCTTCTTCGCCGAATTGCGAATCCTCCACTTCCATCACCTGGCAACTGGAAGCGGTGGTGTTTTGCGGGGCCATTTTGATGATTTGAAACAACGGCCGCAACACGCTGCCGGTCGTGGCGCTGGTGCCTGAGACCAGGCCGTCCGCCTGGTGCATCGCGAGCATCATGGAACCGAAATAATTCGGCTGCAAGATCGCTTCGCGCGCTTCGGGAAGCTGCAGGCCCTTGCCGCGGCGCAAAGCGGCAAAGCGGCGCGCGAAATTATCGAGATCTTCGCTCTCGGCCGGATTGATGATGCGAATACCTTCGGTGGAAATATTCAGTTCCTCCGCGAGTTGCTTGATTTTTGTGCGATCCCCCAAAAGTATCGGCGCGCCGAGGCGCAGCGAATAATACTGGCGCGCGGCCTGAAGCACGCGCGGCTCAAGGCCCTCCGGAAAAACAATCCGTTTCGGATGGCGCTGCAGTTTTTCGATGATGTTCCCAATGAAACGCATGGCGCTAAGTTAGCGGCCATCGGCGAAAGTGCAATAGTTCTCGCTGCCTTGGGAGCGCCGGAGCCTTGGCGAAGGCGGATCCCGCTGATTGGTTTGGTCGCGGACACCCTCAAGATATGTAGTGCGGTGGCAGAGCGAAGCGTCGACACCGCTTTCTTGTCCCGCGGAGCGGTCCGTGGAGAGAGGATTTTGATCGCGTCGAAAAGCGTCGTTGTTCCCAGGGACGCAGTAAGTCCAAGATGTAATTTGCCAACACGGAAATTTGTGGAAAATTCGAGAGGTTCCGGACCTTAACCAAAACAATTTATTTTTATGGCGAATAAAATGAAGGTAGTGCAGGTAACCAATGCCGGTGGTCCGTTTCAAATTGTCGAACGTCCGATTCCCGAACCGCCTGCGGATTGGGTGCGGATCAAAGTGCAGGCTTGCGGCGTTTGCCACAGCGATTCAGTCGTGAAAGAAGGTCTTTTTCCCGGTATTCAATATCCGCGTGTGCCCGGGCACGAAGTGATTGGAGTGGTGGATGCGGTGGGCCAGGGTGTGACACAATTCAAACCCGGCCAGCGCGTGGGCGTGGGCTGGCACGGTGGGAATTGCGGGCATTGCGATAATTGCCGTCGCGGCGATTTTTTTGCCTGCACCGTGGATTTGAAAGTGACGGGAATTTCTTTCGATGGCGGTTATGGCGAATACATGATTGCGCCCTCCATTGCGCTCGCGCGCGTGCCGGACGAATTGGCTTCCGTGGATGGCGCGCCACTCATGTGCGCCGGCATCACGACTTTCAACGCATTGCGCAACAGCGGCGCGCGGGCAGGGGACCTGGTGGCGATACTCGGCCTCGGCGGCCTGGGACATCTCGGCGTGCAATACGCACGCAAGATGGGCTTCAAGGTCGTGGGCATTGCGCGCGGCAAAGACAAGGAACCCTTGGCGCGCGAACTCGGTGC
>DASZPR010000464.1:0-2589 GCA_035550235.1 Verrucomicrobiia bacterium
AAACACATGCGGTGAAGCTCTACGCTCAATCAAACACGAATCCGAATCTCGAATACGTGATGACTTTGACGGATCAGTTTGCAGATGACGCACCAATTACTGCTCTCGTTCAAGTACAGCCGATTGCAACCGCAAGTGGAAATCCGGCGGTGCAGAGCGTCAATCTGTTTGGCGACGGCGGTTCGCTTGACACGGCATTCTCACTTGCGAACCTCACCAGCACGGGCTCGCTCGGCAACGTGACGGTGCGCGGTTCTGGCGGTCTCGGCAATGTGACCGCGCCGAACATCATCGGAAACATCAGCGTGCTCAAGGGCGGCATCACGGGAATTATCCAGACCACCGGCATTCGAATCGATCCGATCACGGGAACCGAAACTGCCGTGAACGCGGATCTTGGTCAGTTGCTTTACAAGAACGGCAAAGTCACGGGTGTTACGACCATTTCCTCCAAGCTCGCAATTTCCGGCCAGATCATCAGTCGCGGCGACCTGATCAGTTCCATCACCGCTGGCGGTGGCTTTAGCGGTGTTATTGCTGCTCAAGGAAACATTGGCGCGATCCTGCGCGACTCCAATGGCGACGCGATCACGAAGAGTGGGAAATTGACTCGCTTTGGCGGCATCAGCATCACCGGCAACGACAGCGGCCAAATCATCGCGCTGGGAAATATTTTCGGCGACATAACGGTGAAGGGCCAATTGACCGGTCGGATTGCTGCGAAGGGTGCCACGGTTTCGGGAATTGATTCTTCGCGGACCGGTATCCTCGGAAACATCAAAGTCAAATCTGCATTCTCTGCAACGGCTGCGGTTGTTTCTGGAGGAATCATCGGTGATACGGCAGGAAAGACAACCTTCAGTTGCGGCGCGGCCAGTGGTTATCTCGCTGCAAATGGCGCGATCAATGCGAGCAAAAAAGTTTCTGCCTCTGACATTTTCCAGAACTCCCAAGGCAGTGCCAATGGAGCGATGATTGACGCCGTATTCACTGATGGTTCCGTGGCATTGCAAATTTCGAGCGGACCCGCCGGCCCGGCCGCCCTTGGCTTGATCGAGTCCGACCTGAACGCCCTCCAAATCTCCGGCGGCAGTCTGGCCGGGACGACTCCTTGATTATGAAGCAAACAACTCGTGTGGTGCTCACATTGGGCGCCGCATCACTCGCGGTGAATGCTCACGCCCGCGAACGTGATTTCTATTTAAGCCTCGACGCCGGTGCTTCCATTATTCAGGACGTGAACATCAAAGGAGGCAACACTATCGAGCTAAATCCCGGTGCCCGTATCGACGGAGCCTTCGGCTGGCAATTTTCCAGGTCGCTCGCGGCGGAATTTGAAACCGGCATCACATTGAATTCGGTCGAAAAAATCGGTGGCGTCGCTGTTTCATCGTATGGCGGCAGCGCGGACATTTACCAGGTTCCGATGTTGGTAAACCTGGTTTATACGCCTCCGACCCATTGCAAAATCAAACCATTTATTGGCGCCGGCGGCGGTGGCATCGCGACGATCGCCGATATGCAAACTCCGTTGGGGAACGTCAATGACACTGATTTCACCTTCGGTTACCAGGGGTTTGCGGGTGTGAAGTGGACGCTATCCAGGTGCACGGACATTGGATTGACTTACAAATTCATGGGTTCACTCGACCATAACTGGTCTTCCGGCGGCGTCGCGTTGAAAACCGATGCGATCTTCACTCACGCATTGCTGTTGTCCTTTCGTTGGAAGTTCTAGAAACGATCGGTCTTGTCTTCGTGTCCGCGTCGCCGGGTTCATCTGCATTTTCGTCGAACTGCGGGAGATCAACGCAGCCCTCGGCAGGAGGGCGCCATGGCGGAAATTTTGTGAGCGACGTTTCATTGCCGGTTCACTTTCGCTCCCAGCCACTGTTCCAATTTCGAATAGAACAATTCCTTTTGTTCCGGCGAGAACGCTCCGATGCGCGCGCCGTGATGACTGTCGGCGACCACAACTTTGATCGCGTCCGTGCGCCCGATGAGTTGCATCTGCGTGGCGGACCAGGCATCGAGTTCGCCGTAGATATAAGCCACGTGATTGGCCTGATACTGAAGGAAATGATAGACGAACGCCATCGTCGCGGGATTATAAACGATTTTCGCGCCCTCGGGACAAAGCACGAGGTTGGATGGATCCTTAAGCGTCTTCATGTAGGCTTTAAAATCCGTGATGTCGTAATTGTAATAACCAATTTCCGTGAAGGCCTGATACAGAAACGGCTCGAATTGTTTTTTGCCCTGGTCGGAATAGTAATAAAGCGTGTTGACCTTTCCATAGTGCTCCGCGAGTTGTTCGGCAGAGGCGTCCGGCGCGGGAATGTCGGTGGCCTTGGTGCCGTATTGCCAGAACGCGTAAGGATATTCGAGGATGCCGTATTCATACGCAGCTGAAAGACCCATCGCAAAGGTCCAGTGTCGGCGCTCCGCCTGTTCCTTCACTAATGGCAAAATTTCGTCTTCGCGCTTGAACATCGCGATCTGGAAATCTTTGATCTTCTTGCGCGTCGCCTCGTCGCCGGCAGTCTGGAGGAACTGGTAAAGGCGCGGATCCTCCTGCGTGACATTAAC
>DASZPR010000465.1:0-12860 GCA_035550235.1 Verrucomicrobiia bacterium
CATGATGCGGGTCAGAGGCTTTTTCGGCTACATATCGTCCCCCGCCCGACTCGTCTTGACACGCGCTGGCCAGGCAATGCACCTGACACAAAGCTTGCGCGCCCGTCCACACCAATAGGGTCAGCACCGCTATCCAGCGGAGCAATGGACGCAATGTCGTGTGGCGCGAGCGCATATTAAATCTTAACTTAACTGAAGATGCCGGGACAACATTCGATTGTCAACGCACCAACATACTACTCCGCGCGCTGGAAAATCCCTCAAACTATTTCCACCAACCATTGCAGGCTGACGTGCAATTGTTTTCGAGCGCGGTAAATCCGCGTTTCCACTGCTTTCGGCGTGCAATTCAAAATCGCGCCAATCTCAGCGTGGGAAAGCTCTTCGTATTCGGAGAGGATGAGCGGGGTGCGAAGTTCCTCGGGCAGTTCCGCCACGGCGTTGCGAACCGCTTCGGCCCGCTCCGCTGCTTGCAGGGACTCACTGGGAATGGTTTTCTGGTCCGGCAGATTCTCAACAAAGTCGCCGCCCGTTGCCTCGTTTTCGGCGTCCAGCGAAACTTGCGGATGCCGGGTGCGATGGCGGTATCGGTCCTTCACCAGATTGGTGGCAATGGCATAGAGCCACGTCGAAAATCTCTGGCTCGTATCAAACCGGGTTCGGTTTTGGAAGACACGGACGAATGTTTCCTGTGCGGCATCAGCGGCATCTTCTTCGTTTTGTAAACTGCGAACGAGGTAGTTGAAAAGCTTCGGAGCGTGGCGCTCCATGAGGTCGTTCAGCGCTGCATCGTGGCCGGCGACGAGCCGCGCCATGTCCGCCTGGTCGCTCTCGTCGAGTTGTTCATGGCTTTGATTTCCGGGTTCAGTCATGTTCGGATGACGGGTGCGCGAAGCTCCGGCGCGCGGCTTTTTGAGCGGCGCTTCGGCATTCCGGCGTCATGGAGCGGCCCTTCCGAGCCGACCCTTAATGCTTTTCGACCAGATCCATTCCGCACTTGGGGCATTTGCCCGGACTGTTTTGCACCACTTCGGGGTGCATCGGGCAGGTGTATTGCATCGCGTGTTCCATGTTCATGTTGTCCATGCTGTGGTGATGCTCAGACGATTTGCAGCCTGTCATACCGGCGAGAACGCCCGCGCCAAGCGTCAAAACTGCGACCATGATCCAACTTGTCTTTTTCATTTTCCAACCTTTCGTTTGTTTGTTTTCCGTTCTGCTAATTTCCTGGTCAATGCTTCACGTTGACGGGGGAAGCGGCGCTGCCTTTCCCATGCGGTCCGTCGTAACCCAAATGGGCAGTCCACTGCCCGCCCATGTCAGTCTTGACCGTGCCGGTGTAAACTCCCGGAGCGGTTTCTTGAAAGTGAGCCTGCGCCTGCATCTGCATTCCGGGCATGTCCATGTTGAGTTGAAGGCTGACGCTGCCCACGTCAATCTTTTGGCCGCTGGCCGGATCGGTTACTTCAATTTGAATCGGATTCTCTCCGAGCGAGAGTTCTTCCGCGCGGCCAAGAACCTTGAATTGATAGTCTCCCACGCGCTGAGTTAAGACGGTCGCGGTCAAGTTGGATTGATGTGTCGTGAAATGCCTCCAAGCCCACAGACTGCCAGCACCCGCACTCAGTGCCGCCAGCAGGAGAAGGACAAGACCCAGTTTCTTGCGCCGCGTTTTCGGAGCGGGCCGGGCGACCGCTTCGAGGCCGCGCCCGCGATAGAGGAAATAAATCGTTGGGATGATGAGCAACGTCAGAATTGTCGAACTCACCATGCCCCCGACCATCGGAGCAGCGATACGTTTCATCGTGTCCGCGCCCGTGCCGTGACCCCACAGAATCGGCAGCAGGCCGGCGATGATCGCGCAGACCGTCATCATCTTGGGCCGCACACGTTGCACCGCGCCCTCCATCACCGCTTCGTAGAGATCGGAAGTGGTGGGCTTCGGTTTGTTCTGCTTGAGATGCGTCCAGGCTTCGTCCAGATACACAATCATCACCACGCCGGTTTCGGCGGCGACGCCGGCCAGCGCGATGAAGCCGACGGCGACTGCGACGCTGTAATTGTAGCCCAACAGGTAGATGAGCCACACGCCGCCCACGAGGGCAAACGGCACACTCAGCAGGACGATCAGCGTTTCTGTCAGATTGCGGAAGTTCAGGTAGAGCAGAACGAAGATAACGAGCAACGTCAGCGGAACAATCAGCTTCAACTTTTCTCGTGCTGCGAGCAGGTATTGATATTGGCCGCCCCATTCAATGTAGTAGCCGGGTGGGAGTTTGATGTTGTCGGCGATCAGTTTTTTCGCGCGATTTACATACGTTCCCAGATCAACGTCGTAGGTGTCCACGAAAACGAAGCCAGCCAGCGCGCCGTTTTCATCGCGGATGGAAGGCGGGCCGGTGTTGAGGCGGATGTCGGCGAGTTGCCCGAGCGGAATCTGAGCGCCAGTGGGTGTGCCGACTAAGACGCGCCGCAACGACGGCAGGTCGCTGCGAAAATCGCGGGCGTAACGGACATTGATGGGAAACCGCTCGCGGCCTTCGACGGTCGAGGAAATGTTCATCCCGCCCACGGCGGTTTCGATGACGGACTCGACTTCACGGACGGTCAAACCGTAGCGGGCGATAGCATCGCGATTCACTTTGAAGTCCACGTAGTAACCGCCGGTCACGCGTTCGGCAAATGCGCTGGCGGTGTTGGGCGCTTTCTTCAACAGCGATTCGATCTGCACGCCGATGCGCTGGATTTCGCTAAGGTCTTTGCCGAGCACCTTGATGCCAATCTGGCTGCGGATACCGGTGGCGAGCATCTCGATGCGCGTTTGAATCGGCATCCACCAAATCACCGGCATGCCGGGAATGGGCAACTCCTTGCCCAACTCCTGTTTGATTTTGTCGAACGTCATGCCGGGACGCCATTGATCCTGCGGCTTGAGCGTGATGACCGTTTCCACCATCGAGAGCGGCGCGGGGTCGGTGGCGCTGCGCGCGCGTCCTACCTTGCCATAGACGCGTTCGACTTCAGGGAACTTCGCGATGATCGCGTCCTGCGTTTGCAGGATTCTTCTGGCCTCGGCGATGGACATGCCGGGCGTGGCGGTGGGCATGTAAAGCAGCGAGCCTTCGTTCAATGGTGGCATAAATTCCGAACCGATTTTCGAGTGCGGAATCCAGGTGAGCGCGAGAACCACCACTGCGATTAAAAGGGTGAGCCAGCGGAAGCGGAGCACGAACCGGACAAACGGCTGATAAATCCAGATCAGGAAACGATTGATCGGATTTCGTTTCTCGTCAGGAATTTTCCCCCGGATGAGCCAGACCATGAGAATGGGCACGAGCGTCACTGAAAGCAGCGCAGCGAAAAACATGGAGAAGGTTTTCGTAAACGCCAGCGGTTTGAACAACCGGCCGGACTGCGCTTCGAGCGCGAACACTGGCACAAACGACACCGTGATGATCAGCAGCGAAAAGAAAAGCGGTTTGCCGACTTGCTGCGCCGCGCGAACCATGATGTCCAGCCGCGTCATCCGGGCTGTTTCACGTTCCACTTCGGTCAAAGAGGCTTCTCCATCCCGCTCGCGCTTCTCTCGCGCGTGATTCCATCGCTCCAGCCATTTGTGCGCGTTTTCAATCATCACGATGGCGGCATCCACCATCGCACCGATGGCGATGGCGATGCCGCCCAACGACATGATGTTCGAGGAAATTCCCAGCGCGGTCATGGGAATGAAGGCCATGACGATGGCGATGGGCAGCGTGAGAATAGCGACCAGCCCGCTGCGGAAATGAAAGAGAAATAGCAGGCAGACGAGACTCACAATCACGCTTTCTTCGAGGAGCTTTCCTTTGAGGGTTTCGATGGCGCGCAGAATCAAATCCGAACGGTCGTAGCCTGTGACAATTTTTACTCCGGGCGGCAACGAGGGTTTTATTTCCTCCAATTTCTTTTTTACGGCTTCGATGGTCTTGAGCGCGTTGCCTCCGTAACGCATCACCACAATGCCGCCGACCGCTTCGCCTTTGCCATCCACGTCCAGCAATCCGCGCCGGATGTCCGGCCCACGATGCACCGTCGCCACGTCCTTCACGGTGATTGGGACACCATCATCGCCGAGTCCGACCACAATTTTTTCGATGTCGGAAAGATTTTCAATGTAGCCCTGACCGCGCACCATGTATTCGGTTTCGCCGAATTCGATGACACGCCCGCCCACGTCGTTGTTCGACTGGCGGATCGCCATGATGACCTTGTTGATCGGCAGGTGGTAGGCGAGCAGTTTGTTCGGATCAATCTCGATCTGATATTGATTGACGTATCCGCCGATGCTGGCGACTTCAGCGACGCCGGGCGTGTTTTGCAGGTAGTAACGCAGCGTCCAATCCTGGAACGAGCGCAAGTCCGCGAGACTGTTTTGTCTCGTCTCATCCACCAGCGCGTATTCATAAACCCAGCCGACACCGGTTGCGTCCGGGCCGAGCACTGGATTCACGTCTTCGGGCAATTGGTTTCGCACCTGGTTCATGTATTCCAGCACGCGCGAGCGCGCCCAATACATGTCCGTGCCGTCCTCGAATATGACATTGACGAACGACAGGCCGAAGAAGCTCTGGCCGCGCGCGTATTTGACGTGAGGCGCAGCCGCCAGAACGCTGACAATCGGATACGTCACCTGATCTTCCACAAGCGTCGGCGCGCGTCCCGGCCATTCGGTGAAGACAATCACCTGCACGTCTGACAAATCCGGAATGGCATCCAGCGTCACGTTTTTAACCGCGACAACACCGGCCGCGAGCAGGAATACGATTCCGATGAGGACCAGAAATGCGTTGTGCGCGCACCAATTAATCATCCGCTCGATGAGTGACGGACGATGAAGTGCTTGAACCGGCTGGGGTGAATCAACGCCGGGCTCGCTCATTGCCGACCTCCGATGGTGTTTTCAATCTGGCCGCAGGTCGGCATTTTTTGACCCATGAACGGATTGCGCGCCTCCTTCCCGGGTTGCATCCAAAACGCGCGCGACTCCTTCCACATCGGACATTCAAAAACCGTCAATGGTGTCGAAAGCGGTGGCGGGTAAAGCTTGAATAAATCAACCAGCGCCGAACTGAGTTCGCCGAATTGTTTCCTCGCCAGGTCGAGACTCTCGCCCGGCGCGACGGCGTTGGCGCAGTTTTCAATGGTCGCGATTTGCTTTTCAAAATCCGCCTGCGCATTGGCCGGCGCTAGCGAAGGCTCTTTCAACCGCGCGAGCTGCGTTTTGAACTGCGCCACGGCGTCCGCCACGCCCTCGGTGCTGTCGCGCGTGAGCGGCTCATATATTTTTCGATACGCATCCAGCAGCGCGTTGACCACAGGCCGCGCCGAGTCTGGCAGTGGCGCGGCTTTGGCTTGCATCGTTGAAGGCTTTTCTCCGACACCTTCTCCAGAGGACTCGCCACCGCTCGCCGCTGCTTTCAACTGGCTTTCGCTGTCGAGCAGGAAGTTGCCGTCAATGACTACTTTGTCGCCGGCCTCGACACCTTTGTTCACGACGAAATGATCGTCGGTTTTCGGCCCAAGCTGAATTTCCTTTGGAACGAATACTCCGTTGGTCTGCTGGACAAAAAGGTATTGCCGCTTGCCGGTGTCGAAGACCGCGCTGGCCGGCACGAGCAGTTGTTCTCCCAAATCCTCGGCGAGAACCGCGTTGCCATACATGTCGGGCTTGAGCAGGTGTTCGGGGTTGTCGAACACGAGCCGCACCTTCGCCGTTCGCGTTTTGTTTTCGAGATAGGGATAAATGAAATCCACTTTCCCATCGAAAGTTTTGCCCGGATACGCGTCCACCGTGACCGTGGCCGATTGGCCAACTTTGATGAATGGCAGTTCGTATTCATAAACGTCCGCATCCAGCCAGACGGTCGAAAGGTCGGCGATGCGATAGAGGACCATCCCAGCTTGGATCATTTGCTTCGGATAAACGTTCTTCTTCACCACGAAGCCGCTCACTGGCGCGGTCAACTCCAGCGTGTTGCTCGCACTGCCCGATTTCTCCAGGGCCTTGATTTGTGGGTCGCTGATGTCCCAAAGCTCAAGCCGCTTGCGCGCCGCCTGGAGCAACGATTCCGCGCCCTGACGATTCATCTTTGTGAACTGCTTCAACTGGTCGCTCGCGTCCGGCGAACTTTTCTTCTCCATCTTTTGCGTCTGTTGAAACGCCAGCAGATATTCCTGCTGTGCGGAGTAAAGGTCCGGACTGTAGAGCGCCATCAACGGCTGGCTGGCCTCGACAAACTGGCCGGGCTTGTCCACGTAAAGCTTGTCCACCCAACCCATGACGCGGCTGTTCACCTCAGCCACCTTCGTCTCGTCGTAGGTGATGATGCCAACGGCGCGAATGGTCTTCGTCGCCGGGGCGGAGACGACCGGCGTGACACGGATGTTGATGAGTTGTTGCTGAAGCGAACTCAACTCCACCGCGCCGCGTCCGGGAATACCCTCAGCCTTCACCTGACTGACCGGCTGCAAATCCATCGCGCAGATCGGACACTTGCCCGGATGGTCCGAGATGATATTCGGGTGCATCGAGCATTGGTAAAGCTGTTTGCCGCTGTTCGTGGAGGATTCAGACTTCGCCATATTCATACCGGCCATTCCGCCGGAATCCGACGATGGGCTGGCTTCCTTCTTCGAGCAGCCGCTGAAAAGCGCGAGCAAGAGGACGCTGGCAGCGCTCGCGATGCCCGCGATTCGCGTTCGTGTCTTTCGAGTGATTGAGTAATTCATTTTTCCTGCGGTGGGGTTGATTTCCATTTTGAAATGTCATTCAGGTCAACGCCGACTGCGCGTTCGAGCGCGGCGAGTGCCTTGGCCAGATCGGTTTCGCTCATCACCAGACCGAGCCGGAAATTCAGCAGCGCACGCTCGCTGTCCAGCAGGTCAATGAAACTCACCTTGGCCGTCTCGTAACCGGCGCGGGACGCATCGAACGTCTGCTCCGCACGCGGCAACAGCGAAGTTTCATAAAGCGTCACCTGATCGCGGCTCACCTGCGCGCGAAACCACGCGTCCTGCACTTCGGAGGAAACGGTGTTTTGCGCGTTCTCTTGCGCCGCGCGACTCGCTTCAAGACGCTGCTCCGCCTCGCGCCGCTCCGCCTTCAGTTTTCCAAACCACAGCGGGATGTTGATGGAGACGAATCCCTGCACAGCGTCCTGGCCGTTGTCGGGCGGGTTTTGAAAGATGTTCGGATTGATCTGCGTGTAATCCACCCCGAAGGTGAAATCCGGCCAACGATCCTTCTTCGCGAGCTTCAGTGCGATTTCATCACGTTGAATGGCCACGCCCGCCGCCTGAAGTTCCTGGCGATATTGCTCCGCGATCTCGAAGGCCGCTTGTCGCGGAGGCAAAGGCGGTGAATCCAGTGACGAAAAAACGTCCAGTTCACTTTCCTGCGGAGCGTTGCGCAGAGCGTTGAGCCGGGCCAGCGCCGCCTTTCGTTGCTGCGTCAAATCCAGCAAACGATTCTGAATCTCGGTCGTGGCGACTTGCGCTTTGAGCACGTCCTGTTGGTTGGCTTTGCCCGCTTCGTAACGGCTTTGGGCGGTCTTGACGATGGGATCGAGCAGTTCCAGTTGCGCCGTGAGGATTTCTCGCGAACGATCAACCCGGTAGAGGTCGTAATAAGCGATTTTGGACCGCATCACCAGTTCGCGCGCCAGTGTCTGATACTCCCACATGGCGAGCAGCGCTTCCTGAGTGGCTTTGCTTGCGGCCAGTGATCGTTTGCCGAAGAACGGGATTTTCTGCGCCACGCCAACTCTCTGGTTCATCGCGCCGACGCGGGTTTCGACGTTTTGAAACCAGTAACCGTAAGTGAGCATCGGATCGGGCAGCGCGTGGACAATCTCCGGGCGCTCTTCCATGGAATGCCACTTGAGCCGCGCGGACGCAAGCGCAGGGCTGTTGCTCAAAACCTGGGCGACGGTTTGTTCAAGTGACAGGACGTTGGTCGTCGCGCCTCGCGATGAACCGTCCTCAGCCAACGCGATTAAAGCGCTGGCGGAAATCAATAAGATGGTTGTCAAAATCTTCATACACTGAACCTGTCGAAACGAGTTGAACGAACAAAAGGAAACGACGTGCGCCGCGTCTGGGCACACTACGACTGTGGAAGTCGAAAGTTCAGATGAGGTAACGGCAATCCCGCTGGAAAAGCGGAATGGCCGTCACCAAAGCGGACGAAGCGGAATGAGAGGAAGGTTCGTCAACTGGAAATGACGGCAGGGACAGCCATGAGGAAAATGAAGCCGCCAACGCCTGCCACTCATTTTGAGATGAGCTTGGAATTGAAGTAGGCGCAAAAGGAGCGCGATGGTCAGCGGGCCTGGCGCAACACGCGGGCGTGTGACAATGCTTGGAGTCACAGCCGCTACGGCAGCAACTTGGTTTCGCCCCGCCCATGTTCGCGCTCGTGCCTGCCGAAGCCGTCGGACCGCTCCGCCAAACCAGGAGGAATCCCAGCAGGAGAACGACCGCCGTTTTAGCGATGCGTGATGTCATGGCTTCAAGTTGGTCGTTTCATAATGCCGAGCCTTGCAAAAATTGGCAGAATTCCGGGCGCAAGGAAATCCTTTCTTTCTGAGCCAGTGAACGTTCCCAGTGCGGCCCAAGCCGCGCCGGAAAGCATGATCACTGTTCAGTTTTTCAATTCGCCGCACGACAGCATCGCCTTGCCCATGTAGGGATTCTTGATGTCCTTTTCGGTCTGCAACCAACTCGACTTCACCATCGGGCAATACGCCTCATGGTAAACGCCTTTCCCGGCTTTGTTGTCGGCGAGGTATTTGATGAGCGACTTACTCAAGGGCTTGAACGCCTCCCGCGCGGCCTTCAAGTCCTTCGCTTTTGCAAGCGTCTCGGCCTGTGTTGCCACGTCAGCCGGGAGCATCTTCATCTCGTCGCCTTTGACCGCTTTGGCAATCGCGCCGGCGTTTTCGTCCACGCCCTTGATCGAATCCTTCGCGAGTTCGGCCTGAATCTTGAGGTAGGAGTCATAGACGGATTTGACCGGCTGCATGAGCGCAGGTTCATCCATCTTTTTGTCCTCCGCAAAACCGGCCAACGGCACGGCAACGAGGGCGGCGGCTACAACCAAACGAACAGTGTTTTTAAGCAATTTCATATTTTCGGTTAAATGAGTTTGTTGACCAACAGAAGTTAATACGCCGCGCAAAGGCGAATCCCTCAAAAAAAATCTCCTGTCGAGCGCACTCGCTGGAGCGGCTGGACAGGAGGCATTGGAGCTTGTTGCGCGCTTACTTCAAAGGGGCGATTTGGATTTGCTGCTCGGCGTTCGCGCGCCACGCGGCTTCAAAGCGCGGGTCTTTGGGCGAGAGCGTCGGACGCAAGGCGTGGGCTATGTCAACGCTCGGACCGGTGCTCGGCGCGGTGCGGAGGCTTTGGGCCAATGCCCACGCCTTGGCATTGCCAGCGGGCCGATTGGTTGCAAGGTTCACATCGCTGGCAACAGCCGGGACTCTTTTCAGCGAGTCTGCCAGAGCTTTCGCCCTCGGTGAATACAATGGCTCGCCGGCTTGTGCCGAGAGCGCCACGTTAAGTGTCACGGCGGCCACAGCCGCCACCAGGAGATGCTTCAGTGTTTTCATAGCTGTTCTATCTGTTGTTTTGGCGGTGGTCGCCGCCGGTTGGCTGTTGTTCACTACATTTGTTGATACGCCACGGCCAAGGGAATCCCTCAAATTTTTGGATGACTCACTTCAACGGAGCGATTTCAACCGCTGGCTCGACATGCAAAAGCTCCGGATGTTCTTCCAAGAATCGCGGGCTGTTGGCCAATGCCTTGTTTTCCGTCAGCTTGCTCAACCGTTCGCTTTCGCTGGCGTTCCGCGTCAATGACTGATCTGGCAAGGGCGTTGCCCATCGGAGTTCAGGATGCGCCTCCCGGAAGCGCGGACTGTTCGCCAGAGCAATGTTTTCGGTGAGTTTGGCGTGATGAATTGTCGTGGACGCCCGGTCAACTGATTGCCCGCGCAATAATTCGGGATGCTCCTCCAGGTATCGAGGACTGTGAAGCAGCGCGGTGTTGTTTGATGCTTCCGCCGTAAATGCGGCGTTAAGCGTGAAAGCGGCCACTGCCGCTACAAGGAAATGGTTTAATGTTTTCATACGTTCATTTCTTTCGCTTTACGGCGGCACATGCCGCCGTTTGTAACATTCATCCAATCTTTAATACGCCGTGGCGGAGAAAACCTCTCGCCAAGTTTCCAAAGCGAACGCCTGGCCGCTGCTTATCAGTCGTGAAGCTGGGAAGTTCCTTACATCGGACCAAAATGAAGTCGAAGCACGGAATTCGATGTTTCAGCAGTTGCGCAACGCGCTTGAGAGCGAAATGAAAAGAGGGCAACATCGGCCAGACTCTGTAGGTCGCTGATGAGCAAGTTTCTGACAATTGAGTATCTTAGAAAAAAGACCGGCATAAAACTGGTCTCCTCGGCAATCCCCACCTTCGCTGATGCCAGCCAGACATACGCCGCTCTCGAACAGGAAACTGAAAGCAAAACGCACCGCGAGATGCGAGCACACACCATCGCGCACTTTGAACATTTGGGTTATCAAATCTATCCCAAAGGCATCGGCGTGGAAGGCGTATTCACGCTGGCTGATTTTCTCGCGTTTCGTGATGGACGGATGGTTTTCGTAGAGTGCCTCACGGACGCAAAAGCCACGACGCAAGACATCGAGAGGAAAATGCGGCTCAAACAGTTTGGGGAAGTTTGTTTCGTAGTTGTCAGTGGGCATGGATGCCCGTGGGAGAATGATAGCCGAAAAATGCCGGCGATTTTTCAAACGTTGGCGCGAGAAGTGGATGTGCTGACATATCATTACGGTCATTGGCAAAATAAGTTTGAGAAAGGCATCGCTCAACTGACGACATTTCCCAGGGTGTCTTTCGACATCGGCGCGTCCGACCGAATCCGGTTGGGCGTTGTCATCAACCTGATGGCGAAGACGGCGGATTTGTGTTTTGAATTCAAAACGCTGCCTTACCGAGACGAGGACGGACCGGAATTCCTGCGGGACGTAGCTAGGCGACTAGCTTGGCGGGTTTACGAGCGGCGGAAATTCATGACGCCCGCGAAGTTCGACATGCGTTCTCCGTCGGGAAAAATCTTCAAAGACAAGAATGGAAGGCTGGTCGCTCAGATTTGCGTGAAGAACGGTACGGGTTGTTTGAAGGTGCGCGGAAAGCAGGGATTGGGAGTGTTGGAGCTTTTTTTGAACGAATTGGCAAACAGCGGTCTGAGCCTCGACGTTGATCAGACGACCCTTGAACGGACGCGGCAAACTTTGAGAATGGTAGTTGAACCAAAGCTAGTGAATCGCGCCGCGAGGCCAGATCCCATCGAAAGCAATCTTTACGAGACGAGTCAAATCGTGTGGGTGCTGAGTCACTTCTTCGCGAACCGGCCCACCAAAGTTTCGGAATTTGTTCGTTACCTCCGTCAAGTTATCCTCTCAAAGCTTTCCTATTGGTTGCGTCGCGGGGTTTCGTGCAGGGACTTGGAAGAGGTTGCAGCATCGAACCGACTGATAATGCAGCGAGTTTATGTCGCAACCGACTCAGGCATTGAACGTGTTCGACGCGATTTGAGTGAAGTTCGATATGGTGAAATTCCCGGTAAGGGACGGCCCTATAAAATAATTTCGTTCGTGCGGTACGGGAAACGTTTGGAATGTCCGCCGGGAGAACTCAGCGCAGAACCCTGACCTTCACGGCGTTGGCAGCTACAATGAGGACACCGTTCGTTCTCACTCTCGACATCACTTGCCGTGCATCATCCCTTCGTTCGACAAGAATGTTCGTTCCTGCACCCACGCGAGATAGCGTCGCCCTTCTTCCGGCGGCATGGTGCGGCTGACTTCGTAAAAATGTTTGAGCATGTTGCTCTGGCATTCGGCGCGCAATCGGGAGCTTTCGGCAATGGCCGCTTCGATTTCAGGCGTGACTTGATTGGTCGCCGCCAGCAATTCCTTCAAGTGCTGGTTTTGGGCATCAATTTGCCGGCACATCTTCATGCACTGCGGCAGATACGACGCGTGCAACTCGGAGACGCGCTTGAATTCCGCGTCACTCAGGTTGAATTCATTTTTCAGCCACGCCAATTCGGGCTGTTCACTTGACTGCATGTTGCGGGCGGAGGAAGTGCAGACGAAATAAATGCAGCCATACGCGGCCGCCGCCGCCAACAAACCAAACAGAAGAATGAAAATGCCTTTCTTCATAAGATCACTATCGAGGGGCTTGGTAAGGATCGAGCGTGCGAACGTAACGTTGGCCAAGTTCCTCTTTCACGCGGAAATCGGTTTGGTGCGCTTGCGCCCAACCGGCGGTCACGCCGATGGCCAGGAGCACAGTGACATAAGCAGCCGCCATCGTCGGACGAGGCAACACCGTTCCGATCCAATGTGCGATGACACTCCAAATTGAAGGCGCTGCTTGAGCTTGAGCGCGTTCGATGCGCCGCCAAACGCCTTCTTGAAAACGCGGCGGCAGTGAGGCATCCGTGCGCCATTCCTTGAGCACTTTGCGGAGCGCTTCGTCGTGATGGTCGGGATTGGTCTTCATATTACGTCAGCAAGGGCGGCAGATTTGGCCCGCCGCCCATCGCAATCATTCGTTGAATTGAGGTTGCCACGATTTACTTCAGGGGCGCGATCATGAATTCGCTGCCATGCTCGTTCAACTGTTCACGTAGCTTCGGCGAGGCTGTGATTCCATCGTTGCCGGTGGGCTTGTAACCGACCGAAGCGACAGCGCTGGAAGGCACGCTCACGACCGTCTTTCGTTCGTTAAG
>DASZPR010000466.1:0-4190 GCA_035550235.1 Verrucomicrobiia bacterium
TCCCGTGCTGCCGTTCGATGAATGGCGCGCGCTGTTGCCGGCGGCCATGACCGTGGCCGTGCTTGGCGCCATCGAATCGCTCCTGTGCGCCGTGGTGGCGGACGGGATGATCGACGATCGCCACGATTCCAACCAGGAACTCATGGCCCAGGGCATCGCGAATCTTACGGTGGGATTTTTTGGTGGCGTGCCGACGACGGGTGTCATCGCACGCACCGCGACCAACGTCCGCAACGGCGCGCGCACGCCGATTGCCGGCATCATTCACTCCCTCACGCTGCTGTTGATTCTCTTGCTCGCCTCGCCACTCGCCGTGCACATTCCCATCGCCGCATTGAGCGCGGTGTTGGTAGTCGTGTCGCTGCGCATGGGCGAATGGCACCAGTTCGTGCGATTGCATCACTGGCCAAAGAGTGATATTTCCATTTTCCTTTGCGCCTTCGTGCTGACCGTTGCCGTGGATCTCCCGACCGCCGTGGGCACCTCACTGGTGCTGGCCTCGGCGTTGCTCGTGAAACGCCTGTCTGACGCCAGCCACGTGCAGGCGGATGAAGAAGTCACGCACGCCAACGCTCCCGGCCAAATGCTCTCGGGAAAAACAATTCCCAAAGGCGTCGTTGTCTTCCGCGTGTTCGGCGCGTTCTTCTTTGGCGCGGCGGATAAACTCGAATCGTCCCTGCGCCGCGCCGGCCAATTGCCCGATGTTTTAATTCTCCGCATGCGGGACGTGCTCGCTTTGGATGCCACGGGGCTCGACGCGTTGGAGGATTTGTTGGAAAAACTGCGCAAGCACAAAAAGGACCTCATCCTGTGCGGCCCGCATTCGCAACCGCTCTTTGCCCTGACGCGCGCCGGCATGATTGAAAAGCTCGGCCTGGAGAATGTCTGCGGCGATCTTGATGCTTCGCTTGAACGCGCCCGGAAAATTCTGGAAAGCAAAAGCCGCCGCGGCCACACCGGCGCCATCCCGGTTCTGAAAAACAAACCCGCGGCAAGCCATTGAAAGCGCGCTTTATGTCATGAGAGTTTCTTAAACACAGTATCAGGCGCGTCAAATTCGCTCTTGCGTGTTTTGGCTCGTTATGTAATCAACATTGGTTCGGCTTATGAATTCGACTATCCAAAATCTGTTAAAACTGCAATCCATTGAATTCGGTGAAGAAAAGGGGGGTGAGAAACAAATCGCTGACCTCCGCACTTTGATTCCCGAACCCATTCTCGGTCATTATGATCGGCTTCGCGCGCGCGATAAAAAAGGCGTGGCCGTCGTTCGCAATCAGGTGTGCACCGGCTGCCACATGCGCCTGCCCATCGGCGTGATTACCATCCTCATGCAGGATCGCGATATCCAGCTCTGCGACAGTTGCGGACGCTACTTGTATCTCGAAGTGCAAACTCCGGCTCCCGCTGAACCAGTCGCTCCGGTGAAGCCAGTCAAGAAGCGCAAGCCGAAAGCTGTGGCGGCTTGATCCGTCACGGCAGGTTCATCAATCCTGTATAAAGTAGCTGAGGTTCTCCAACTCAATGGCGACATTGACGTTGTTTACCATCACTTCTTCCGGCACGGAAACGACGATTGGCGAAAAATTTAAAATTCCGACGATGCCCGCCTGCACGAGTTGATTGACCACTTCTTGTGCGGCCACCGCTGGCACCGTGAGAATGGCCATCTTAACATTGTTTTTCGCAACAAATTCCTTCAACTCATCCATTCCGAGAATGGATTGCTTGATCTGTTTGTCGCGGCGGCGTTTCGGTTCCTGATCGAACGCCGCGGCAATCTCAAACCCTTCCTTTTCAAACCCCCGATACGAAAGTAGCGCGAGACCGAGATTGCCGACGCCCACCAGGATCACCGGCTGCAAACTGGTCGTGCCCAGCTCATCGGAAATCATCGTTGATAATTCGGTCACATCATACCCGAGGCCGCGCGTCCCGAAATGCCCGAAGTAAGCCAGGTCCTTGCGCAGTTGCGTCGGTTTCACACCCGCAACCTTCGCCAGCGCCTCGCTCGACACCGTCTGAATATTATTGTCTTTCAGCCGCGCAAGGCAGCGTAGATAAACCGATAACCGGTAGATCGTCTTCCGCGGAATCTCTGGAGAATCCTTTTTCAATGGGGCGAGAAATAGTGAAAAGTGACAATGGAATCAACCACGAATGCGCTCTAATTCTATTAAGGCGCCAAAAGATTCGCAATGGCTACTGCCGCCCGGCGCGAAGCCCCGGGGCCGCCGAGAGAGGCCACGATTTTCGCCAGCTTCGCTTTCAATGACTGCCGCCGGGAATCGTTCTGCAAAAGTTCCAGCGCCGCCCGCGAAATATTTTCCGCCGTCGCCGCATTTTGAATGAACTCCGGAAACACCTCTTCGTCGGCCAGCAGATTGGGCATGGTCAGCGATTTCACTTTTACGATCCGCTTGCCAATTTCATAGGTCGCCCACGAGGTTTTGTACATCGTGACGGCGGGCACGCCGAAGAAGGCGCATTCCATCGTCACCGTGCCCGTCGAGGCGAGGGCCAAATCTGCCATCGCAAGGGCTTCCGACAAGTTGCCGATTTGAATCTCGATTTCGGGTGGCGCCCCGAGCGCCTTGGCTTGTGCCGCAAGGTCCTCGTCTGGCAAAACCATTCGCGCCTTCACCTGCGGCAGTTTTTGACGAATTAATTTCAGCGCGTCCAGCATCACCGGCAAATGCCGCTGCAATTCCTTCATCCGGCTCCCGGGTAAAAGTAAAATCTCTGACGCGCCTCCTTTGGAACTTGGAACTTGGAACTTGGAACTTTCAAACCGGTCCACCATCGGATGCCCCACAAATTCCACGCGCAATTTCGGCACCCGCCGTGCGTACCACTCCTTCTCAAACGGAAAAATGCTCAGTAATAAATCGTAATCGCGCGCGATGTCGTACGCGCGCCCCTCGCGCGAGGCCCAGACTTGTGGTGAGATATATTTTACGATCTTCGGTCGCCAATCGTGAAACAGGTGAGAACTCCGGATTGTGTGGTGACGAATGGCTCGCGCGAACTTGAGATTAAAATAATTGTAATCGATGCCAATAATTACATCGGGCAGCCGTTCGAGTGCGAGATGCAACAATTGATGGAAACGTTCCCGGGCATCCAAATAATTTTTCAGGTTGGGAATGCCGATGATGGAATGTGCCGTGAGATCAAAAGCGAGTTTCATACCCGCCGCTGCCATCCGCGGACCGCCCCCGCCGAAAAATTGCGGCTCCAAGCCGGTGTGCAGGGGTTGTGAGTCCGTCGAATAACACATTTCCCGAGCCGTCAATTCAGTGCGCAAAGCCTGCACCAACTCAGCTCCCAGCAAGTCGCCGCTGGGTTCGCCGGCAATGAGCATGATTTGTTTTGGTTTCACTTATTCTTGTAGGAGACGACGTGAGGAGTCTCTAATTTAATTTTTCGGCGATCAATCGGCGGGCGCACTATAGTTCCGGCGTCAGATTGCCGTAACTTTCCGAAGATACGCCAAAACTTTGACCAAAAATCATCTTCAAGGGGATTCAATCTGGGGTATCCGGGAATTATACAACCAGTGAATTGCCATGCTTTGGTCTCCGGGATCAAATTCGCCCTAATTGGATTCGCGGCAATGTAAAAACAAACTTTGGCAAATGCTCCGCGCTTCCGTTGCTCTTCGCGCAAAACTTCGTCCTGCGTTTGAGGTTGAAATTTTGCCGGGCTAAGTTCCGGTTCCAGATAGGTCCGCAAGAAAGCCATTCCATTAATCTGATCGGAATCCAGCCTTAACCCCATCCAAATTAAGTGAATATGGTCTGGCATCAGACAATAAATTGGGCACGCAAGCCCCTCCCGCGCTGCCGCGTGAAGCATTAGATTCTGGAAATGCTCGTGAAACGAGGGCGTGAGCCAACCCGAGGTTCTATCGAAGGTGGTAAGCGTCCAAAATACCACAGCGTCTCCCTGATAGTACTCACGCGGAAGGCGCGGGAGATAAAACGCGCGATTCAATGGATCTCGCGGTGATTTTATGGTCTTGCGCCAACTCATATCGAAAAAATATGAGACTCCTCACGTCGTCTCCTACACCGATTGGTAGGAGCCGAGGTGACGAGGCTCAAACTCTCTTTGAATTTGACTCTGTTTTTCAAGTTAGAGACTCCTCACGTCGTCTCCTACTACTTCACAGCCTGCACCTGCCGCGT
>DASZPR010000467.1:0-5646 GCA_035550235.1 Verrucomicrobiia bacterium
GCCATGCTGTTTGGAAAACGCTTCGCGTTTCGAATTTGCCGTGGCTTCAACATCCGCCCAGATGTCCGCTTGCGCGTTTGCCGGCAAAGCATCCACGGGCGCATCGGATGCGAATTCAAGGACGCGAGTGACGTAGCGAACGGCGTTTAAAAAATACAATCGTTCGACGAATGGAAACTTTGGCACTTTGCCCGTCGCCTTCTCAATCACCTCGTCCGGCCAGAGCAATACGGTGAGTTCGCCGAGCTTCGCCGCCTCTTGCAGAAAACGCAAATCACGCGAACGCACGTCATCAAAAGCGCCGGATACAATAACTTTTTTGCCAGAACTCATTTCGAAATGCGTACTTTGACCTGGAACCCGCCCGGCACCGGCTTGTCTTCGGATACGACCAGTAAATAACCGCCACCGCAGCCCGAATACATGGCGCCGACATATTCTGTTTGATACGCCTTTAGCAGCGACAGCAGGTCGAATCGAATCAACGGATGTCGCACGACATGCGGCAGCAATGTCGCCCAACATTTCATGTTGGCATTGAATGAGGCACCGAGCGCCTTCGCGTTCCGGTTGAGGATGGCGTCGTAACAATCCTTGCCGCATTGTCCAAGGCGCGCGACCCATTCCGGTTTCAGATTTTTCACGCCGAGCGGGCTGTAACCTTCCGGACGCGGTTCGACGGGAACGAGATAAAGCACGCGTTCCAGCCAACGCGCGACTTTCGGTTGGTTGCACGATTCGATGTGCGACGGGAAGACGCCTCCGCCGAAATTGAAATCGTAGTCGAGCCGATTGATGCCGGGGTAAACAAGTCCGATCATGTCCTGCGAACCGCTCGGTTCCGCCTTGCCCTTGTTCTCAGCCTCGTAAAGTTCGCGAACCAATTCCTCCGCCGGACGCTTCGGCAATTTCCCTTTCCAGAGTTTCGTCGCGATCGCGCGTGTGCCGCTGGCGATTCCCGACCGGTCCATGGGACGAAAATCGGGCTCGATTTGCACGACGACCATTGAGCCGACGCGCCGCGGGTTGTGTCGCGACACGAACGGCTGGTCGATCCAGCCGCCTGCGAGTTGCAGGCGGTTTGGAATCGCGCCAAGGAATTTGGCGACCGGCGAAGGCGCTGTGCGTTTCATCAACCGACACCCACGCGCATGCCTTGCTTGCGTTTGTTATATTGTTCTTTGATCCACTTGAACGTGACCGCCAGACCCTTATTCAAAGGCGTGGACGGCTCCCAGCCGAGCACTTCTTTGATGAAAGTGTTGTCGGAATTGCGTCCAGCCACGCCTTGTGGCGCGGTGAGGTCATATTTGCGATTCATCTTCACGCCCGCGATTTTCTCGATGCGCGACAGCAATTCATTGATTGAAACCAGTTCGCTGGAGCCGAGATTAATCGGCGTCGCAATCAATTCGTCACAATGCGTGATCATATCGATGCCTTTCACGCAGTCGTCGATATACATGAAGCTGCGGGTTTGATGGCCATCGCCCCAAATGGTGATGTCCTTCTTGCCGGTGTCCATCGCCTGGATGACCTTGCGGCACAAAGCAGCCGGCGCTTTTTCGCGGCCGCCATCCCAGGTGCCATGCGGGCCGTAGACGTTATGGAAACGGGCAATGAACGTTTTCATCCCGCGTTCGTGCCAGTATTCCTGACAGAACATTTCGGACATCAATTTCTCCCAGCCGTAGCCGCGTTCGGCCATGGCGGGATACGCATCCGACTCTTTCAACGCGCGCACGTTCGGATCCTGCTGCAGCAAGGTGTTGTAAGCGCAGGCCGAACTGGAGAAGAAGTATCGGCGCGCGCCGGCGCGGTAAGCAGCCTCGACCATGTGCGTATTGATGAGGATGGAGCGAAGGCACTCCACGCGAAAGCGTTCAATGAATCCCATGCCGCCCATGTCGGCGGCGAGATTGTAAACCTCGACCGCATTCTCACAAACGCGGCGACAGTTTTCATCGTCGCTGACGTCCAGGCAAAGATTCTGCACGCCGGGCACGTGAAGATACCATTCATACAACGGCTTCTTGTCCACCGCGCGGATGTTCGTAAAACCTTTTTTCCTGAAATACGCGGCCAGGTTTCCACCGATAAATCCACCGCCGCCCGTGATGACGATCAAATCGTCCTTTTTCAAAGGCGGATCTTTTTCGACAGTTCGTTTCTTTTCAATGGTCATAAACGTTTAAATTTTCGCCCAAAGGATTACACTGGACAGCACGCGAAGGAATGACAATAGTTTTCCATCGCATGACGTTTTTTGACTTTTTATGAGCGATTCCAAAAAGCCAAAACCGGCCGCAATTTCCACCCCGGAATTCTTCTCGCGCCAGGTCTCGGAGGCAAGACGTTTTTATTTGAACCTCAAGCCGTCAAAAAACGCCGCGCTGTCGGTCATCAGCGGCGGATTCGAGCATTGCCGTCCCGATTACCGGATTCAGCGGGCCTCCTTTCCGTTCTATGCCATTGAATATGTTGTGCGCGGTGGCGGCTCTCTGCGCCTGAACCATCGTCATTATAAATTGCAGCCGGGATTGGTGTTCTCCTATGGGCCGGGTGTACCTCACACCATATCAGTGGACCCGGAGGCGGCTCCGTCGAAATACTTTCTGAATTTCACCGGCCCGCAGTCAAAGGCAATCCTGCGTTCGTGCCAACTCGCGCCCGGGACCGTTTCACAATTGTCACTTCCGCTGGAACTCAAAAACCTCTTCGATGAACTGATACACTGTGGACAGCGAGGTCGACCGGGTGCGAATGAGCTATGTACAAAATTGTTGGAATGCGTGGCCCTGCGAATCGCTGAATCGCGGATACCGCAGGAGAGCGCCGAGACACTTTCATTGCTGAGCTATCAACATTGCCGCAAACACATTGAGGAAAACTTCGAGCGTCTCAAGACCCTCGATCAGATCGCCGGCGAATGTCATTTGGATGCCGCCTACTTGTGCCGCTTGTTCCAACGTTACGATCATCAAAGTCCCTACAAACTATTGATGCGGCTCAAAATGAACCTCGCCGCCGGGTGGCTGGAGCAACCCGGCGCGCTGGTCAAGCAGGTTGCCGAACGCGCGGGGTTTCGCGATCAATTCCACTTTTCGCGCGCGTTTAAAAATGTGCTGGGGGTATCGCCAAACACCTTCCGCCGGCTGCGGTGATTGACGGAATATGGCGCCGCTTTTGAATTGCTCCGCGGAAAAAAACAGAGGAGGATGCCGCAAATGGCACCCCCGCGCCAAAACCAGCACAACAAGCTGTTCATCCACGGAGAAATCTAAATCATGAAAGCACAAAACTTGATTCTGGCGGTTCTTGTGGCCGGGTTAGCCTGGTCGACACGCGCGGCGGACGTGACGGGCAAGTGGGTCGGTGAATTCGACTCCCAGATCGGCCACCAAAAATACACATTCAATTTCAAATCAGAGGGCGACAAACTCCAGGCGGAGGCCGAAGCCGAATCGGACCAGGGAAAACGGCACGTGGCTTTCATTGATGTGAAACTCACGGGCGATACGTTGACTTTCGCCGAAATGCGCGACATTCAGGATAACCAAATCCGCATCGATTACACGGGCAAGGTGGGCGCGAACGAAATTCAATTTACGCGCAAGGTCGGTGATTTTGGCTCGCAGGATTTTCCGGCAAAACGTGAAGCGTCGGCGCCCGCGACCACCACGGCCGCCGCGGCCACTGATATTTCCGGAGTGTGGCATGCCGAGTTCGACACTCAAATCGGCATGCAAAAGTACGATTTTACGCTGCACGTCGACGGCGGCAAAGTGACCGGCAAAGCGAACGCTGATATCAATGGCGAGAAGCGTGAAACTGAATTGCAGGAAGGCAAACTAGCGGGCGACACCGTGTCCTTCGTGGAACCGCTCAAGTTCGGCGACAATGACATCCGCATCGAATACACCGGGAAGATTAAAGGCGATGAAATCTCGTTCCACCGCAAAGTTGGCGATGTCGCCAACGAAGATTTCGTCGCGAAACGCACCGGCAAAGCCGCGCCAGCGATGCCCGTTACCGGTGTCTCCACCAATTCACCCCATTAAGAACCCTCTGGTGAGAATCAAGTCGCTCGTCGTTCTGGCATTCTTTGCTTTCGCCGTCGTGAACGGCTTTGCCGAGAGCGCGGATCATCCTGCCGGCAAAATCGCCGCGCGACCGCTCTATCGCGATCCGGTTTTCGATCATCCGACCGATCCGGTTTTCACCTACAACGCCGAGACGCATCGTTGGCTGATGTATTATACGCAGCGGCGAGGCGCGGGCATTCCGTTGATTCACGGCACCAAAATCGGCATTGCTTCGTCCGAAGACGGCGGCGCCAATTGGAAATATATTGGCGTCGCGGACATCACTTATAAACAGGACGAGTATCCCACCAATTACACCTATTGGGCGCCCGAAGTCATTTGGGCCAATGGCAAATACCACATGTTCCTCGCGTTCGTGCCCGGGATTTTTGACAACTGGAATCACCCGCGGGAAATCGGCCATCTTACCAGCACAAACGGCATCAAGTGGGATACCGTCGGCAAGGTGGATTTGAAGTCGAACAAGGTCATCGACCCTTGCGTGATTCAACTTCCGGACGGCACGTGGCGAATGTTTTACAAGGATGAAGCCCGTCCGCATAACGTTTGTTACGCCGACAGTCCCGACCTGTATCAATGGGAATCCAAAGGCAACGCCGTCACCGATCGCAATGGCGAAGGCGAAAAGTGTTTTCATTGGCAGGGAAAATACTGGCTGCTCGCGGACACGGATCGGCCCTGGGGCCAGGCGGTCTGGTCATCGGATGATTGCACGCATTGGACGCCACAGGATAGCACGCTTTACGGCAGCCACGGCGATGTGGTCATTAGCGGCGGACGCGCGTGGTGGTTTTATTTCGGCGGGCAAGCCGTGGGAAACGTGCATTGGGCGGTCAATCCGGAATCAACCAACGCAGTCGCCTTCACGAACGCACCTGGAATTCCGCGCCCGGAACGAAACGGCATTTTCATCAATGTGGTCGAACTTAAAGTGAGCGATGGAAAATTGTTGTTCACCAATCCAAACCTGCCGACTTACATCGATCTGAAATCCGAGCGGGAACTCGAGAAATAATACGGTTGAACAAATTTTTTAGCCGCCAAGGTGACGAGGCAGATCAGTAATGCAACCTCCGCCTCCTTACGTCGGCGGCTACGGTTTTAATGAAAATGCTCTAGGTATTGGAGGAATTGCGCCGCTTTCTGTGCCGCCATCCGGACCGTTTCCGATCAAGCAGTTCAAGTCCTTTTAACACTTCTATAAGCCCCGTGCGAATGTGCTGGCGCATGGCGGCATCGGCTTGAGCGGGTGTGCCGACGGCAAGAGCATCCGACAGCCGAGCGTGATGGTCGGAAGCGAGATTGCGCCGTTGAACGGCGGTGTCGTAAAGACAATTGAAAATGAGCACCTGTTCTTTCTCAATGGCATCGCGCAACGCCGGGCACCGAGCACACTCCGCGATGCGCAGGTGCAGGCCCATGTGATAGGTGTTGACGAGAAAAAGAAAATTTCCGTCGGATGCAGTTTCGCAGGAAGCGTAAAGCTGATCCACTTCGCGTCCCATTTTTATCAGGGCTTTCTTTTCCGCCGACGAAGCGC
>DASZPR010000468.1:0-5896 GCA_035550235.1 Verrucomicrobiia bacterium
GGTTTACAACCCCAATTTGCATGCGATAGATTTGCTAATCCCAAAACTTGCGAGGCTGTGAATTCTTTCAGTTTCAATTCTCTCTAATCCACTATCGTTTCAACGCGCTCAATCCAATTGTTTGTCAACGGCACAATCCCATCCAATTCAGTTTCAGCGTGCGTTCCCGGCGCCGCTTTTCTATATTCTCCCCTTTAATTTATGGCAACTTTGAGACCTTTTGCTGCTTTGCGCCCGAAACCTGAACTGGCGGGACGCGTTTGTGAACTGCCTTATGACGTCATGTCGTCGGATGAGGCGCGCGCCATGGCTGCCGGAAATCCGCTCAGTTTTCTGCACGTCAGCAAACCGGAGATCGACCTGCCCGCCGGCACGAATCTTTACGCGCCGGAAGTTTACGCCAAGGGCAAAGAGAATTTTCAGGCTCTGATCAAGCAGGGTGCTTTGCGGCAGGACGCCACGCCGTGTTTTTATTTGTATCGGCAAATCATGGGCAAGCACGCGCAGGTCGGCTTCGTGGCCGTGGCCAGTTGCGAGGAATATCTCAGCGGCATTATCAAGAAACATGAATTGACCCGGCCGGACAAGGAGGACGATCGCGTTCGCCACATTGAAACGCTCAATTCGCAGACGGGTCCCGTATTTCTCACTTATCGCGCGCAGGCTGCACTCGACGAGTTCATTGCGAAAAAGATTACGGAACAGCCTGACGTGGATTTTACCGCGGCGGATGGTGTGCGGCACACCTCGTGGGTCGTGAACGATGCCGCGCAGATCAAATTCATCGAGAACGAATTTGCCCGCATTCCGGCGCTTTACATTGCGGACGGACATCATCGCAGTGCGGCGGCAGCGCGTGTGTTTCAGTCGCGCAAAGGCGCTGGCGGGAGCGGTTATTTTCTCAGTGTCATTTTTCCGCACAACCAAATGCAGATTCTGCCGTACAACCGTGTGCTGAAAGATTTGAACGGTCTTTCGCCCGAGCAATTGGTCGAAAAGCTCGATGGAGTCTTCATTATCAAGACTCCCGGTGTCGCGACTCCAGCGCGCAAACATGAGCTCGGCCTTTATTTGCAGGGGCAATGGCGAACGTTGAATTTTCGCCCACGCTTCGCGGCGACGACGGACCCGATTGAAAAGCTCGATGTTACCCTGCTGCAGAAGTACGTGCTGGACCCGATTTTTGGCATCACGGATCCGCGCACCAGCACGCGCATCAATTTTGTGGGGGGCATTCGCGGGACGGCGGAATTGGAAAAGCTGGTGAACAGCGGCGCTTACGCGTGCGCGTTTTCCATGTTCCCGACAAGCATCGAAGACTTGATGGAGATTGCGGATGCCGGGGGAATCATGCCGCCCAAGAGCACCTGGTTTGAACCCAAACTTCGTGACGCCATGTTCTGCCATATGATCTGATTGGCGCCCGTCACTTTTTTTCGTCTTTCCGCTTTGGTGGATTGAAGCCGATTACTCGCGGTTGCAACAGCCAATCCAGCGCCGCGCATTTTCCGCAGCTTAAAACCTCAAGGTCCAGCCGGCACAACGCGCCTTTCTTAAAGACGATCGGCAATCCGGGTCCGCCAGTGCACAGCAGTGAAATGAATCCGCTCATGTAGGGTTCGTGTCCCACCAGCAGGACGCTTTTTGGCATGGGCCGGATGGTGTTCACCTGGTGAATGAGTTCTTCCATGCTTCCGGACGGAACCAGGTGCTCGCTGATGCGCGGGTCCGCCCCGAGTTTCAATCCGTGGGCCATGATTTCCGCCGTCTCCCGCGCGCGCGTCAACGGACTGGTCATGATGACGTCCATCGTGATGTCCATCTCACGCAGCACGTGTGCAAGCTGTTTGGTGCGCTGGATACCCTTCGTGGTCAGTGGACGTTCGTTGTCCTTGTAACGCGGATCACCGGCCTCGCCGGCATCTCCATGGCGCAAAAGATAAAGCTTCATATCGATTTATTTTCCAGTGCGTTTCCGGACGACAGGGAATTTTTCGGCTCAAAATCCGTCAACTCGTGAATTCGGTCCATCAACTGGTCAATGGCTCGCTTTTCGGAACGCGATAATTCGTCCCGCAATTTTTTGACGCACGCGGCGGAAATTTCCTCGTGCTCAATGTCCTTTTTAATTCGCGCCAGCAGAACCGCCACATCCTGGATTTTTCCGGCGGCGTCCTGAAAATCCTTCATGCGTTGGATGCGTTGTGGCGTGTAGCCGGGCAGGAACGGTTGCAGCAATTCCGCGGTGTAACGGAAGCGTTTGAAGGCAACGCGCATGCAATGAATCGTGGCCGGATTGTTCCGCCGGATCTTGCGGCGCAAATCCATTACCCGGTGAAAGGCCGCGCCCAGGAGCGATTGCGCTTTATTCGCGCTTTCGCCTGCCGGCGGATTTTTGGCGCATTCACGCAGACATTTTTCGAGATCCTTCAAGTGCCGGTTCAGTTTCCCGCTTTTCATCGGCTGAATTTTCTCGGACACTTCGCATTCGAGCCGGTGCTCGCACTTGCGCAGATGCTTCTTGAAATCCTTCGCTTCGGGAAACTTCGGCCACAGTGGTTTCAACAGAACCCGTTGCACGTGTGTGTCGCGCAAATCATCGAAGGCATCGAGCCGCTGCTTGAATTTCTTGCGCAATTTGGAAAGTGAATCGTCAAAGCGCAACGCCTCGAGCAAATCGAGCAGGGCCAGGATGCGGCGGGTCTCGATGCGCAAATCGTGGACGGCCTTTTCGGAAAACTTTTTCTGGCAGCGCGACAGCCGTTTGCGATAACGGCATCGGGCCGAGCGGACACTCTCCGCCAGGTGATTGGCGAGTTTTGGTGGAAAGTTCGGATTCACAGTCCGGCGAAACGTTAACTGAAAGAGATGAAACTGAAAAGGGAGAGATTCTCGCTTTCCCTTGTGCCCGGGAACATTCAACAACCAACCTCCCATGAGTGCCGGTCGCACCAGTCGTGCTTCTCCCCCGACCACGACTGAGCACGATCCGGCACGACCGCTGTTGATTTCGTGAGAGTTGCGACGCACGACGCCGATACGAGGCGAACACGACGAGAGACGGAGACTGAAAGCCGGAGGTCGGATGGCAGAAGCCGGAAAAGGGGGAGGTAAATAGCAGTTCATTTTTGGTTTTTACCTCCATCTTAAAACGGATGAAAAACTTACGGTAAGGTTTTCGGGGTAAGCCGAAGGAGGGACAATTTTTTGATGAAGCCTTTTATTTTCAATGTGTTCGGAATTTACGAAACGGTTTCGTAAATTGGGCGGGGCGCACGAAGTTTTTTACGTAACTAGTAGATCGACCGGGTTCGGGCAAGGGAAGATGCTGGAGGGATTTTCCGACTCCTTGATTTCGAGCCAGGGGGTCAATATTGAAATTTTCCCCTTCCCCCCGGGCCGCTTGCCCCATGGAAACCATGGGCAAGCAAGTAACAAAACCATCACGGACGACGAAGCCAATCTTTAATGAGTTTGACGATCAGCGCGATTAACTTATCTCCAACTGATAATCGGAGGCAGTGAGCGAATGCAAATGTAATTCGGATAATGAATGACATTTTGATGAAGGAAAGCTGCCGCCCGTCGCCTAGGCCAGCCGTTGCCTGCACATAGTCCTTTTCAACAACTTCCCAATAGGGGTCAGTTTCAATCCTGATCTTTTGAGGCAACGCGCGACGAAGGCGCCTGCAAAATGTCATTAGATCGTTGCCCTCGTCAATCGCATCACTTTCATTCTGCGATCTGAGTCTGCGATCTTTCATCACGAGAAGAAGCGCGGCCACTTGCCATTCTTCAAGGGGTACCTGTTCCTTGTTGTCGTGCAGCCATCTGAGCTCTGCGTTCGAGACTGCTTCGCCTCGAGCATACGTTATTGCCCAGAGAGTCGTCTTGATGTCCTTAGGCTGTGCGACCGGCTCATCCGTGGGGAGGGCATCCTGGCCAAGTTGTTGAGGGGGATCCGTCGCTTGCCGAAGGGACGACCTTCGATTGTTACTGCTGCCGGGCTTTTTCGAAGTCCGTTTTGGAGCCGTAGAGCGTTTTTTGTTTCTCATAGAGTTGGGTTTTGGTAAATGGAGTTTATTCAAGGTGGACGTCAAGCGGGCTGAAGAATTCCAATCTGCCACCCTCGTTCATAAAATTCACGGCTCCGATTGAGCGCAAACAGCCCTCGTGCTAAAATTTTGTAGTGACGTTCTCTGACCCGTTGTCCATTGATGACTTCCTCCACGTACCATCCTTCAATGAACTTTGATACTTCCAGTCTGGTCATGGCCTGATAGTAAGCCGGACCGGATTTGCGGATTCCGAGCGTGCGCAAACGTCTTCTTATTTCCTTTCCGCTACCTTCACCGCGTTTCAGGACCGCGAGGAGAGCATATTGAAAATGGCCCAATTTGGGGATTGGCTCATTGGTTTTTGGGCCCTGAGCGGCATTTCGGGAATTAGAGTCGGTGTCATCCGACGTGGTGGTATGTTTCATTAGGTTACGGTATGCTTGGTCGTTTGATGGCTCATGTGTGATGAAAACTTGATATCATGTGGTGTTAGGTAACTACAAGTTATTTAGTGTTACATTTCCGTTACGCCCTGCCAGAAGTCTTTCGTGGCCTCCCGGGAGGCTCTTTCGTCGGAGTTCCCATTGTTCTCTGCGCCGGGAGTTTGACACAAAGGGATTTAAATTGGGCGTCCGCGAAAAATTGATTCTCTACAATTGCCTCGGCGTGGATCCGATGGCCAGTGAACTTTGGCTTCATTAGGCGCCTGTTTAAAAATCAAACTTCCACCTTGCTAATTAACACCGTTATTTCGGAGAACTCCGCCAAATTAGTCAAATTCACCTCGACCGTATTCAAAACGGTCGCTCGGCGACTTTTACTGTCGGGAACTTGCCTTTTGCGGTGCGGGTGCCGGGGGGGCTTTCCTGACCGGTGGCCAGGGCGATGAATTCAAATTGGCTGCGGTGGGCTTTGCCTGACTTTTCGATGCGTTGATAGGTGCCGTCGCTCGACAGGATTCGGGCGCGGGTGTTGTCGGCCAGGGTCACGGCGAGGATTTCGCTGATGATGCGCTCGCGCAGGACGCCGTCTTCGATCGGGAATACAACTTCGATGCGGCGGAACAGATTTCGCGGCAGCCAATCGGCGCTGCCTACGAACACCTGCGGCTGGCAGGCGTTTTCAAAATAATAAATCCGGCTGTGCTCAAGGAAGCGATCGATGATGCTGCGGACGGTGATGTTTTCGCTCAGGCCTTTCACGCCGGGTTTCAGGCAGCATATGCCGCGCACGATCAAATCGATTTTTACGCCTGCTTGTGATGCCTTGTAAAGGGCTTCGATGATTTGCGGCTCCGCGAGTGAATTTACTTTGGCAATGATCCGCGCGGGCAGGCCGTTGCGGGCGTTCTCGGCTTCGTGCTCGATCAGTTTCAACATGCGCGTGTGCAATTCAAACGGCGCGACGAGCAGTTTGCGCATCGGTTGATACTGGCAAATCCCAGTCAGCAGATTGAAAAAGTTCGTGGCGTCCTCACCGAAATCGGGCCGGCAGGTGAGCAGGCCGATGTCCGTGTAAAGCCGGGCGGTGCTGGGGTTGTAATTGCCGGTGGCGAGATGCACGTAGCGGCGGATGTGATGGCCCTCGCGCCGCACGACGAGGCAGGCTTTCGCGTGAATTTTGTAGCCGACCAATCCGTAGACGACGTGCACGCCGTTTTCTTCGAGGCGACGCGCCCACTGGATATTATTGGCCTCATCAAAGCGCGCGCGCAATTCCACCACGGCGGTCACTTGCTTGCCGTTGTTCACGGCGTTTTCCAGCGCGCCGACGATGCGCGGGTCGCCGCCGGTGCGATAGAGCGTTTGTTTGATGGCCAGCACGTCCGGATCGGCCGC
>DASZPR010000469.1:0-3144 GCA_035550235.1 Verrucomicrobiia bacterium
CCACATCAACGGGTACAAACGGCTACCTCAGCGGAGAAGCATTTGCGACGGTTGAACTCGAATACGTTGGAAACGGTCAATTTCTACCAGTCAGCCATGAGGGAGCGATTTTGACCCACTAACCGGCGGCAGTTGATGAAAAAAAGTCCTGAGAAAATACTGCCGTGAATGTTGAACCCTCGCGTTTACTTCGTTTCATAATTTGCTCGGCCTTGACTGCAATGTCCACGCCGACGATGGCACAGAATTATTCTGTGAACTGGCACGTTGTGGCAGCTGGCGGCGGTGTCAGCACAAATTTCCAATACGCGGTTAGCGGTACAATCGGCCAGCCGGCCGTGGGTCATTTGACGGGCGGTCCTTACGCGATCGATGGAGGGTTCTGGGCGTTCGCGGCAGTCGTGCAAACTGCCGGGGCGCCGCTTCTGAGCATCCGAGTCACCGCCACCAACACCATCGTGCTTTCCTGGCCGTCGCAACCCGGAGGATTTATTCTCCAATCCTGCACGAATTTAGCCGCGATGAACTGGCAGACGGTGCCTCTTACAGCTAGCGACGATGGGACGACCAAGACGCTGGTGATGATCCCAAGCTTTAGTTCTCAAAACTTTCGCTTGTTCAAACCTTGAGCGAGCAAGCATCCAGAGGCACCGATATTCATCGGGGCCTTCGCTGCAAACGCCGTTATCGCATGCCCGCGAGCGGTCGCGGGCGACCGCGAAATGCCGTGGCCACAGATTCGTGGCTGAGAGGTGGTGTTAAAGCACGTCGGAAAAAAACCCAGTGTTTATTGGTGTTTTGGAGCAAAATATCACCCGAACAGCTTCGTGGCACAGCCCTTGCAAAAAGGATGGAACCATGAACGTGATTGCCGAATCAAGCCTGAACACCCGATGCGAATCCACGCTGTCGAGCGATTGGGTGGATGCCCATGCCGATTATCTTTTCAATTTTGCCGTTGGCCAGGTGCGTGACGCTGGTATCGCCGAGGAACTGGTCCAGGAGACTTTTCTTGCCGCCGTAAAATCCAGTTCGCGTTTCTCCGGCCAATCTTCCGAGCGCACCTGGCTGGTGGGCATCCTGCGCCACAAAATTTTCGATCATCTTAGGCGCACTTGTCGCGAACGCGCGGTGCGGGTGGACGTGGCCGCATCCGCCGATAATTCCGAGTCGTGGGAGGACTCCGTGCTGTGGATGCACGATGTCCTGGCTGAATGCAATTCACCCACCCGCCGCATGGAGATGAGTGAATTTCGCGAAGCGCTGGAACTGGCGCTCGGCAAACTGCCGCCGCGCCTTGCCCGGGTCTTTCAACTTTACGAAATCGAGGAGCAGCCCAACCGCGAGGTATGCGCACAGCTCCAAATTTCGGAGAGCAATCTTTGGGTCATGCTGCATCGCGCCCGCAAACAATTGCGGCAGGAGTTGAGCGGCTGGTGGAATGGCAGTGATCTCAAAAACTGAACCCCAACGGCAACGAAAGACGTATGTTGAAAATTTCTCGAATAGACGGCGGCAACCAGGCGGTATTGCTCAAACTGGAGGGGCGAATCGCCGGGCCTTGGGTTGGGGAGGTGCGGAAAGCCTGTGAAAAGTTTTTGGACGAAGGCTGCCTGCTCAAATTGAACCTCGCCGAAATTTCGTTTACGGATGGGAGTGGTGTGGCCGCACTGGCTGCCTTGAGAGCGCGCGGGGTTTCGGTTACGGATTGTTCCCCGTTCCTCACAGAACAACTCAAAGCAGCTGCGCAGAAATAACGCGCCGCACTTTCAGGCCGCTCGGCCAGGCCGTTTGATGCCGAGTTTTTGCATGCGGCTGCGCAAAGTGCTGGGGTTCAGATCAAGGATCTTCGCCGCGCCTCGCTCGCCTTCGATCATCCAATTGGCCTGCTTCAACACCGACTCGATGTGCCGCCGCTCGACGTCCTCCAACGCGGCGTCATTGGTGGAAACCGGGCGAGTGGTGGTCTGGTTCGTTGATTCGTCGTTATCCGTGACCGGTCTTTTTTGCACGATGGCGGGCGCTTGCGCCGGAGTTGGGCCAAAGCCGGGCGCCAGCGCCAATACTTCGCCATTTGAAAGCACCACGGCGCGTTCAATCACGTTTTGCAATTCGCGGATATTGCCCGGCCAGTCGTAAGCCGTCAGCCGGCGAAGGGCATCTTCGGAAACGTGTTTCAATGGTTTGTTGAACTTTTTCGCGAATCGCTGCATGAAAAATGCGGTGAGCAACGGGACATCACTGGCGCGCTCGCGCAACGGGGGCACGCGCACCGGCACGACGTTGAGGCGATAAAAAAGGTCGCTGCGAAATTTCCCTTCACGCACCGCCACGCTTAAGTCGCGATTGGTCGCAGCGATGACGCGTACATCCACCTTGACGGTTTTGCTGCTTCCGATCGGCTCGAATTCCTGTTCCTGCAAGACTCGCAGCAGCTTCACTTGGGTATCCATCGGAAGTTCGCCGACTTCATCCAGGAAAATGGTGCCGCCATCGGCCAGCTTGAAACGTCCATCACGGTTGGCGATAGCACCGGTAAAAGCCCCTTTGACGTGGCCGAATAATTCGCTTTCCACCAATCCCGCGCTGATGGCGCCGCAATTCACTTTGACCAGCGGCTGGCTTTTACGTGAGCTTCGATCATGAATCGCCCGGGCAATCAATTCTTTGCCCGTGCCGGTCTCGCCGAGAATGAGTGCGGTCGAATCCGTGGGCGCAATCTGGTCCACCTGCCGCAACGCCTCGATTAATGCGGGGCTGTTTCCCACGATTTCATCGAAGTTATGTTCGTTGCGAATTTCTTCCTGCAGATACGTATTCTGCGCTTCGAGCCGCGCCTTCTCCTGTTCCATCAACACCTGTTCGGTAATGTCGATGAACATGGTCCGCGTGTAGCCGCTTCGAGGATCGGGCCGAGACCACCAGCGGATCCAAATGGGCTGGCCGTTGTCCTTACGGCGGAGTTCGAGAATCACACCGGCGCTTTCCGATCCTTTGCCGAGTGATTCGAGTGCCAGGCGGAGGCGTTTCTGCGCCTCCGGCGTGTCCGGAAAAAAGGACTTTCCGTAGGCGCCTTCGGCTTCCTCCGGCTTAAGGCCGAGGGTCTTCATCGCGGCGCTATTCACCCGGATGAACCGGGAATCT
>DASZPR010000470.1:0-3670 GCA_035550235.1 Verrucomicrobiia bacterium
TTGGTGGTCGAGTTGCGGGTGTCGTCCTGCACGAGGCCGCCGAGCACGAGGGTGTTACCGCTCGGAATCATGACCTGGGTGTCGATCTTCCGCACGTCATATTCATCCGCCTGCGAGGTGGAGCCGTTAATGACTTTGGTCACTGTGTCAAACACGCGGGACACTTCCGGTTGGACGGACAAATTCACGAAGTTGTTGGCCGAAATACGGGGCGTGACGTGGAGGATGATACCGAGGTTCGTATAGGTGATCTGTGAACCGCCGGTCGTATTCGCTGTGCCCGCCGTGACGTTGATGATGGGCGTGGCGCGGGTGACGGAAAGCATCGCGGTTTCATTGTCCAAAGTCACGGTGCGCGGGGCCGAGATGACGCGGGCTTCGGAATTCTCGTTGATGAACGAGAAGACCGCATTCACGCCGTCGGCATCGAGAAACGCCGTGGCGGGATTGAATCCTCGGGCGGTATCAAACAACATTTTCGGCATGGTTTGGGACAAGGTGTTGTTGACCGAAACGCCCTGCGAGTTTTGCTGGAGATTGTTTCCGAAGGCCAGGTGCTGGGCTTGCAACGTGCCGGTCCAGTCCAGGCCTTTGACGGTGCTCGGGTTCATGGAAGTTTCAAGCAGGCGCGCTTCGATGAGCACTTGTTTAGTGGGCGTATCGAGGCTTTTAACCATTTTGTCGATGGCTTCAATTTCCTTTTCAGTGGCGAGAACAACCAGTTGGCTGGTGCGGACGTCGCCCATGACTTTGCTGCGTTTGTCGACGAGGACGGTGGACGCGGCGACGAGCATGTTGCTCGGGCTGGCGTAGGCGAGCTGAATGATTTTGTTCACGAGCGGATCCGGAGCGGCGGGGTCGCGGACGGTAATGCGCGCGATTTTCGTCTTGGGATCTTCGATCAATTGCAGGCTGTAAGTGGTGAGCAGGGTGGTGAGCGCCTGTTCGGCTGTCACGTTTTCCCAACGGATGGAGATGTTCGGGACAGTGACTTTGCCGTCCGGACCGGTCGGGCCAAAGGTGACTTTCGGGTCGAGAATGTAATTCAATCCCGCCTGGCGCGCCAAAGTCTTGATGGCGTCCGTTAACGGGACTTCGTCCATGACAATGTTCGGAATCACGACGGCGGCCGGTGCATTAGTGGTGGTGGCGGTGTCGGTTTCAATCACGGTTGCAGGCGCGGCGGCGGTGGTATCCGTCGCAGCGGGGGCAGCGGTGGTGTCCGGGGCGGCAGCCGGAGTGGCAGCGGCGGCGGGCGCGACGGCGGAGGTGTCGGTCGCGGCTGAATTTGTCGTTACCACGACATTCGCGGCCGCATCATTAGTGGCGGGCGCGGCGGCGGGAGGGTTGGTGGACAAATCTATGGGCGCGTAAACGGGCTGCGCACTGGCGCGGAAACTTGCAGATCCAACGGCGATCAAAATGGCCGCCAGGCCGCAGGTCGAAATAATTTTCAGATGACTCGTTTTCATTCGTTTTACATTTCTCTGAGTTGAACCGGCAATTTTCATCGATAACTCTTTAGCAGACCCGGTGCCAACCTTGTAATCACAAGCTCCCGGCGTCTCGTTGTTCGTGTTTTCAGGCACTCTTTGTCCACCTATAAGACGGGCAAAATCAACGCGTTCGCGTTTTATTGAAAATTAGAAGTCTGAGCGCAGATGCAGCTCACGACGTTCTCCCCCCACTTCAATGATCGCGGAATTGGTCGTTATGTCCACGCAATGGACGAGGAGGCGACCACAATCTGTATTAATCTCGGCGTCCTCACCGCGAGCCATTGGGCGTCCATTGATCATTGCCAGCGGATTGGACGGCACGCCGGCGAGACCTTTCAAGGTGATACAATCTACGCCGGTTGATTTGGTTTGTTGTGAGGCTGCGACGGGCGTTGGGTCGGTGGAAGCCCAAAGCCGGGTGGAAGTGGGGAAGAAAGGATCGCACCCTTCCGCCTTGCTGGTCGGAATAGTAAAGACAGATTGCGGAATGGAATTACTCGACGTGGTGGTGCTGACCGCGTTTGTGCCTGCGGCCGGCGCGGCCGTTCCCGACGCCGGCGAAAACACGAACGCCAGTGTGGCGATAGTAAGAGAAAAGCAAAGGGAGGTTTTCATGGGTTGCTGGCGGTACGCGTTCCGCTGCTCGCGACCAGCGAAATGATGTCCATTTTAAACAACAGTGTTTCCTTGGTGTCCGGAGTCGTGACGGGCCCGGGCGAGAGGTCCAGATTTATGATGCGGGACGTGGGGAATTGATTTTCAAAATCGGCGATGAATTTGCCCAGATCATGGTAGTGGGCGGTGCCGGAAATGGAGACGGTGACCTGGCGATAAGGAAACCGTGGCAAAAGATTGACGGGCGCGTCACTGCCGTTGGGGGTAAACTGCGTGATCTGCACATTGTAATTCGTTTTGAATTTACGAATGGTGTTCACCAGGGAGAGATAGAGATCACCATAAGGCATTTCCCGTTCGGCGGCGGCCAATTCGCTGTTAACGGCCAGCAAATCCGATTCAGCTTTCTTGCTGTTTTTGATGGTATCGCTGATTTGGTCGAGTTTGTTCGAGTCCTCAAGTTTTTTGGCGGCCAGCGAGCGCAGGTCATCTTTCACGGAGTGAATGACACTGAACCAAAGACCGGCGATGATCGCCGCGACGACGATGCCGACCAGCACCAGTTGATTTTTCTTTTCTTTTGAGAGCCTGTTCATCGTGTTTTGTCCGGCAGCCGGGCTTCGAGGGTGAAGGAAACAAAGGTCCGCCCATCCGGATCGGATTGCGGAGTCAGGGAAGTCGTCAACCGAAAATCATTCGTCCGATTGGGCATCAACGAGTGCATATAAGGGTTGTGAGACAAGGCGGCCTGGTAGCGGGCGATGGCGTCCCCCGGAACCGGGCCGGTATCCCGGGCGCTGAGCGTGAGGGTTATCTTTTCGGTGCTCGTGGCGGGTTTGCCCATGATGGTCGCGCCACTTTCGTTGGTGGTGTTCTTGGTCCCCTCGTAGATGACGTAGGATTGATCGACCTTAAATTTGGTGAGTTGCAAATTATCGATGGAGCTTTTTTGCAGAGCATCCAGCAGGTTGCCCATCAGAAAACGGTTGGTGGACAATTGGTGCAGGGAGGTGAGCTTTTGGCGGCCGGCGACGAGATTCGCCTGGTTGTCCAGCACCTGCTTGTAATCCTTGGAGCCGGATTGAATCCTTTGTTCGAGGCCCGCAATTTCTCCATTGACGCTCATCTTTTGGACCATGAGAGAGGTGATCCAAACGAGGATGACGGCGACTATTCCGGCGCCGACGATGATGGCGCGTTTGACGGGGTCGCGGCGCCGAAGTTCCTCGAGCGCCTGCATTTCAGCCAGAAGATTTATTCGAATGGGCATAGTCAAATGGCGGTGAGTGCCGCGCCAATGGCCACAGACAATTGCGGCGCGACTTGTTCAATTTCGGTGGTTTGCGCCGGCGAAAGCGCAAGTTGAAGCCCTTCGAATGGCTTCCACATTTTACATTCAATTCCGATTTCCCGGCGAAGGGATTGAACGATGAAATCCGATCGCGTGGAGCCGCCCGAGACAAAAATCCCCGCCAGGGCTCTTTCCTGTTGATGTTCAAAAAAGTCGATGGAGGCGCGCAATTCGCGGGCGAGCGGGGAAATCAACATGTCGAGCT
>DASZPR010000471.1:0-5088 GCA_035550235.1 Verrucomicrobiia bacterium
CAATCTCGCAAAGGGCGCGTTCACGACTGCTTCACTGGCTGCCAGCGGGTTCACGGGACCGGCGGGTTCGACGTACTCGCGCCCGGCCAGTTCGGTTGCCGCCGCCCAGGCCGCGTTGCAGCAATTGATTTTTGCGCCCGTGCGAAATCGCCAGCCGGTCGGGCAGGGTGAAACCACCACCTTCACAGTGATCGTGACCGATGGTCTGGTCTCGCGGACGAATTTTGTCGAACTTACTTCGATTTCGGTGAATGATCCGCCGCTGGTGAGCAATGATTCGGGCGTGGGTTTCACGACCACTGAAGCTGCGGCGTTCACCACCGGGAATGTTCTGGCCAATGACACGGACCCGGATCCCGGCGACAGCGCGAACCTCGCCATCGCCAGTTTTAACACGGAGGGACCTATTGGATTGGTAACCAACCTGGGCAATGGCACGTTCTATTATGACCCCAACGGCGCGTTCACCTGGCTGCCGCAGGGGGCGTTCACCAATGACCTTTTCCGGTATATTGTGACCGACAATCATGGAGGCTATTCCACAGGCCAGGTTTCAATCACTATCACCGGATTGAACAATGCGCCGGTCGCCAAGGATGATAGCCTGACGTTGAACGAGCACGCTGGGTTAACCAATATTTCACCGCAATTGTTGTTCAATGACAGCGATCCCGATTCCGGGGAAACCGCCACGCTTGCCATCAGCGCGGTGAACACCAGTGGGACCCACGGCGCCGTTACACTCTCGAGTGGTGCCATCAGCTACAACCCGAATGGCTTCGGTAACCTGCCGCTTGGCAGCAACGCCGTGGATCACTTCTCCTACACGGTGCAGGACGTCCACGGAGCGACATCGACGGGGAATGTTACTGTCACTGTTATGGGCCAGAACGATCCGCCAATCGCCGGTAATGATGCCCTGAGTATGCCCGCCAATAACCCGGCGACGAACCTTACCACCTTGCTGCTCGCCAATGATAGCGATCCTGACCCGGGCGAGACGGCGAGTTTGAGTATTGTGAGCCTCAATCCGGCGGCTGCTCGCGGTGTGTTGACGTTCAGCAACAGTTCGGTTTTCTACCAACCCGGTCCTCAGTTCCTTTCGCTGCCCCAAGGCAGCAATCTGGTCGACACCTTTACTTACCAGATTCAGGATGCCCACGGCGCCACCGCACAGGCCAGCGTAACCATTACGAACGTCGGCGTGAATGATCCGCCGGTCGCTGGTCCGGACACGGTGACAGTGTTCCAAGGGCAGACAACGAATCTGACGAGTTTGATGCTTGCCAACGACTTTGATCCCGACATCGGCGAAACGGCGTTACTGTCCATCAGCGCCGTATTCACGAATGGCGCGACGGGAATGGTGTTGTTGACCAATGGAAACGTGAGTTACACGCCTTCATCGACGCTATTGACGAGCGGACAAACGGCCAGCGACGCGTTCACCTATCGAATAAGTGATCCACATGGCATGGTGGCGACCGGGGCGGTGGCGATCGCCGTTCTACCGGTCAATCACCCGCCGGTGGCTGGTCAAAGCTCCATCATCATCAGCGCCCTTGCGGGACCAACCGATGTGACGGCCGCGCTGCTTGCGAATGCTTCCGATCCCGATCCGGGCGACAGCGCAACCTTGACCCTCACCGGGATCTTTACGAATGGCACAGCTGGCTCTGTGACGTTCTCGAACGGCCTCGTGCTTTATAACCCGAACGGACAATTCGGATTCCTGAAACCCAGCCAGACCAGTGCTGATTCATTCCTCTATTCGGTGAGCGATCAATTCGGTGCTTCGTCGATTGGCAGTGCGAGTGTAGTCATAATCCCGCCCATCTTGTCGCAGGTGACCCTCGCCAACGGTCAGGTGCATTTGCACATTCTTGGGATTCCTCATGCGACGTGCACGATTTTAGACTCCACTAACATGGTCAACTGGATCGTGGCTGGCATGGCGGTCGAAGGCGCCCCCGGAATTTTTGATTACTATGATACAATTGTCGCCGGGCAGCCGAACCGTTTCTACCGGGTGCAATTCTCCGACATTCCCCTCGCGGTGACTACGCCGGTGCCGCCGCGGATTGTCAGCAGTGTCATGCAGACCAATCGCCAATTTCTGCTGAACTTTTCCGCGGCTCCGGGAAATTATAACGTGCTCGAGTCCACGAATTTGATTCAATGGCAGGTCCTGGGCCCGGCTACGCAAGTGAGCGGTATCATGTATCAGTTTACGGATACGAACGCGGCAACGTTCCCCCGGCGTTATTACCGCGTTGGCTCCCAGTAAGCATGCTTCGACGGTCTTGGTTGCTATTCACTCGCGAAACGGGCGTCTGAAATACTGCAGAATATGCGAAGTTTTCTTTTCGGGGATGCGGTTACAAACTTTATTTACACCGCAGGTCGGTACGACTCCTTCAGTAACAAACTTTATTCTTTGCGGGGCGGTTTGTGAGCGCTCGTTTTTCGAGAGTTCTCGGAAACTGCAGTCACAAACTTTATTTTGTAAATATAACAGTTGCGTTGGGGGCGAAAGTATTTAGTTTTTTGGTGAGAATCATGTTAACCACAACGGTGCGCCTTTTCGTTCGGATCAAAAAAAGGGCAGCGAGCGCAGTCACTATTATTGCTGGGAATTCAATTCTATGCCTGCTTTGTTGCCAAAATCTTCATGCTTCGCCAGCCACAAACGCGAATGAAGTCGTCGAACTGCGGTTGACGGATTATCTGCAAAAAGTCCTGGATCACAACGATACCATCCAGGCGCGAATTCTCGAAGCCGAAGCCGGCTTTCGCCGGGAACGCGCCGAACACGGAATTTTCGAGCCGCAATGGGATTCCTCGATCACGCGCGTTATCAACAAACGCACGAACAACGTCCAACAAGCTGCGGAGCAGAGCGGCCAGTTTTTCTTCAGCGAACGCAACACGATCTATGATACGGGCGTGGAGGCTCTCCTGCCGTTGGGCGGCAAAGTCCGCATCGGTTACACGTTGAGTGATTTGGTTAACAACGTGAATCCGCTCGGCGGACTTCTCACGACGACGAACAACCATTTTATTCAACAGTATCAGACGTTCATCGGCGTGACGTTGACTCAACCGCTGCTGAAAAACGCCGGCAATGACTACACGCTCGCCGGCATTCGCATGGCGGCGCTCGAATCCGATATCGCGTTCCAGGAATATCGCCGGCAGCTCATGCTTACGATCTCGCAGGCCGAGTCGGCGTATTGGAATTTGTATTATGCGCAGGAACAGTTGCGGTTCTTTCAGGAATCCGTTTCCGTCGCGGAATCCGTCCTTGATGACAGCCAGGAAAAAGTGAAAGCCGGGCAGGGCGCCGATCTCGATGTGCTGGAGGCGCAATCCGGGCTCGCTCTTCGCAAAACCAAACAGAACGAAGCGCTCCAAAGTTATTACGATGCGATGAGCCAGGTGCGTGCCTTCACCGGCGCGATGCCGACCGAACAACGCCGGGACCTGCGGGCGGTGGATATTCCGGCGACAACGAACGAGCCTCCTTCCTATGCCGCCAATTTTCACGATGCCTTTGATTTAAACCCCGATTTTCTCATTCAGCGAAAAAAAGTGGCGCAGGAAAATCTGCGTCTCGGCGTGGCGCGCAATCAGCTTCTGCCGGAATTGGACTTGAAAGCCGCCTACGGCTACAACGGGCTGGGCCGTACGCCGGGTGACTCGTGGGATTTGGTCGAAGGCCAGAATTTTCCGTCGTGGACGGTTGGCGCCCAACTAACCATCCCGCTCGCGGGAAATATCAAGGGCCGCAATCAATTTGCCGCCGCCCGGCTGACCTATCAGAGTGCGGTTGCCGATCTCAATGGCATCCAGACGGAAGTCGCCAACGCGCTCGATGCTTCGCTTCAAAAAGTTCGAAGCTGGCGCGACAGCATTCAAAGTTATGAGACCGTTGTGCACTTTAACGAAAGTTTGCTCAAGACCCAGCGTGAACGGTTGAAAGTCGGCACGATTGAGCCGCGCAAGGTTTTCGAAGTGGAAGCGGATTTGCTGGACTCCCGCCAGAACCTCGCGCAAGCGCTGGTCCAATTGCAGCGGACCATGCTTCAGCTCCAGGTCGTCGCCGGTTCGTTGCTCAAAGAACGCGGACTCGACATGAACCGCTATGAGTTGCGCCAAAAAACTCTGGCGTTGCTTCGCGAGCATAAATTGCCCACGGCGGAGTATCGTCCTTCTTTGAACGTCCAACCTTACGGTGACGCGAATTAATCCGTGTCCTTGCCTATGACAGTCATTAAATCCCACGCAATTTTGAATTTTTTCGCCCTGTTCACCTCGCTCGCTTTGTGTTCGGCGGGCGCGGCTGAAATCAAATCGGTGAATGGAATCACGGAGCCTTTCATGGATGTCGAACTGGGCGCATCCGTGGCGGGCATCATTCACAGCGAAATGTTCAAGGAAGGCGATACCGTCAAAAAAGGCGATGTCATTGTCGAGTTGGACAAGCGATTGGAAGAGCTCGAAGTGGAACGCCGCAAAGCCGTGATGGATCAAAACAAGATGACCTATGACTCCACGCGCACCCTGGCGCAGAACACAAAATCAGTGAGCAAAGAGGAACTGGCGAAGAAAGAAGCGGAATACAATGTCTCCGTCGCCGAATACGGCATCGCCGTCGAACAACTCGCGCATCGGCAGATTGTCGCGCCCTTTGCGGGAGCGATTACCGAAATTCAACTTCACCCCGGCGCCGCCTGCGCTCCGTATCAATCCATCGTTCGGCTCGTGGACACCACGCGCTGCTATTTCACCGGCCAGATTGAAGGCAAATCCGCGTCGAACTTGCGATTGGATCAGCCGGTGAAGATTGAACTGGAGGGGGGCGCGGTGGTGACGGGAAAAATTTCATTCCTGTCGCCGGTGGTGGATCCAGCGAGCGGGCTCGCGAAGGTAAAGGCGCTATTCGACAACGCCGACGGAAAAATCCGGCCCGGCCTCGCCGCCAAATTGACCGCGGAATAATTCTATGGACGCGAACACCAGCGGCATGAGTGAGCAATTCGCGCGGGCGCTGAGCGAACTGACGGAGTTGCGCCAATTTCCTGGCGC
>DASZPR010000472.1:0-3139 GCA_035550235.1 Verrucomicrobiia bacterium
GACCAAGAACTTGTCAAAGGACTGGCTGGACACGCTGGCCTGCGGTGGGGCCTGGCTGGTGGGCGCGGCGTTTTATCTTTACATGCCCATCGCGGGCGCGACGGTTCCGCCGATGGAATGGGGCTATCCGCGCACACTGGAGGGATTCATTCACGCCCTCACCCGCGGGCAATACGAACACATCAACCCCACCTTCGGTGAAGGCGTGGGCCTGCACTGGATTTCGACTTTCCTGGGCCGCTACCTCACGCAAATCTGGCGTTACCTGGAGGGTCTCGATGACGAATTCAACATGCTCTATTTGTTGCTCGCGCTCGTCGTGTTCCTGTTTTACCTGAAAATGAAGAAACGCGAACGCACCTGGATCATCGGCATGGTGTCGATCTTCCTCTGCCTGGGACCGTTCCTGGTGCTGCTGCTGAACTTCCCGTCGGACCGGCAGTCGTTGGAATTGAACCGCGTGTTCCTCACCTCATCGCACGTCATTATCTCGATGTTCGTTGGGTTTGGTCTGACGTTGCTGGCAACCTATCTGGCTACGCATTATTCGTCCGCACGGCGGATTTTCATGGTGATTGGATTGTGCATCGTGGACATGGCGGTGTTCATGTTGATCATCCAGGCGCAGGACCGGTTCGATCTCGACAAGGCGGATTGGGCTTCGGCGCTGGGTTACGCCAAGGTGCTGTGCTGGATGCTGGCCGCGATCAGCGCCATCATCTTCTGGCGGGAGGGCCTGAAGGAGGACAAACTGCTGGCCTACGGCGTGCCGAGTTTCTTCGGGGCGCTTTCACTTATCCCGACCATCCTGGCGCTCACCAGCCTGAATTTCAAAGCGATTAATTTCAGCGGCGTTACGGACACACTGACCGGCATCGGGGACGCGTTCAAACCGATGCATTATGGGTTGCCGGTGTTGGCGGCGCTGTTGTTGCTGGCGTTGGGTATTATTTTTCTGGCAGCGCTGTGGATGTATCGCAGCCGGGCTCCGCTGATCATCACGCTGGGCGTTTTCGCCATCATGCCGAGCTATTCGATTTTCAACCATTGGTTTGACAACGAACAACGCAACCATTGGTTTGGTTACTGGTTCGGGCACGATATGTTCACGCCGCCAGTCGCGGGGCCGGATGGACAATTCACGTATGACAAGAAGGTTCGCGAGCAGATGATGGCGGGCCCCAAGAAAGATCTCGTTTATCCCGAGATGGCACGCGACGCGATTTTGTTTGGCGGCACGGACCCGGGACGTTTCGCGCCGACCTACATGATTTTCTGCGACAGCTTCATCCCGCACAAGTGCCAGCCGATCTTTGACCAGAACTTCGATCGCCGCGACGTTTACATCATCACGCAAAACGCGCTGGCGGACCCGACGTATCTGCAATACATCCGTTCGCAATATTTCCGGAGCGCGGAAACGAATTACGACACGCCGTTCTTCCAGGAAGTGCTGCGCGGGAAGGATGAGCACGACAAATATTCGCCTTATTACGGCACGAACATTCTCGCGCGACTGGCTTATAAGTTCCTCGACAAGCCGATCACGGAAATGGGTGCGCGCGTGGAAACGCGCCGCCGCAATGAATGCGTCTTTCCGCCCAAGGAAATCTACACGCCGAGCCCCGAGGATTCCCAGCAGGCGTTTACGGATTACATGCAGGACGCGCAGCAGCGCATTTATCACGACAAGACGTATCCCAACGAGCAGCGGCAGGTCAAACCCGGTGAGGATGTGCACGTGGATGAAGCCGGCCACGTCCAGGTCAGCGGCCAGGTGGCGGTCATGGCCATCAACGGTCTGCTCACGAAAACCATTTTCGATCATAATCCGAACAATGAATTCTATGTCGAGGAAAGCTTCCCACTGGACTGGATGTTCCCGAATTTGACGCCGTTCGGCGTCATCATGAAGATCAACCGCGAGCCGCTGCCGGTCTTGACGGAGGACATCCTGAAGCGCGACCACGAATTCTGGGCGAAATATTCCGAACGCCTCATCGGCAACTGGATCACGTATGACACGCCGGTGACGAACATCACCGCGTTCGCCGAGCGGGTTTACATGCACCACGATTTCACCGGGTTCAAGGGTGACTTGAAATTCGTGCGCGATGACCAGGGGCAAAAGGCGTTTTCCAAATTGCGCAGTTCCATCGCGGGCATTTATGCCTGGCGCCTGGGCCAGCCACCGAGCGGCGGCGTGATGCCGGCGCAATATATCGCGACCGGCACGAACCGCGCGGCAATTGAGCGCGAGGCGGATTTCGCGTTCAAGCAGGCGTTCGCGTTCTGTCCGTACAGCCCGGAGGCTGTGTATCGCTACGTGCAATTGCTCGTGAACATGCGGCGCGTGGACGACGCGCTGGCGGTGGCGGAGACAGCGCAGAAACTCGATCCCTATAACACTCAGTTTGAGTATCTCATCAACAACCTGAACACCATGCGTGGGCAATCGGCCTCAATGAGCCAGGCCGCCGCGCAAGTCGAAGCGGATGTCGCCAAATTGGAAAAAGAGATAAAACCCAACGGGACGAATTTCGAGGAGCAATTCATCCTGGCGCAAAAGCTGATGCAACTCGGACGCACCGACCGCGCTTACCAGGTGCTCGATGGAGTTCTCGCCAACCCGCACGCCACGCTGCCCATGGTGATGTCCGTAGCCGACGCTTACAACCGCCTGGGCCAGCCGGCGAAGTTGCAGAACGCCCTGGAGGCATTGACACGGTTGGCGCCGGATTCGCCCGAGGCGTGGTATGACCTCGCGGCTTCGCATGCGACGCTCGGCCAGAATCCGCAGGCGATTGATTGCCTGAAGAAATCGCTTGAGTTGAACACGAAACGGCTCGCGCAGAATTCCAAGGCGACGGACATTCGTCCGACGCTGGCGGCGGATGCGCGCTTCGCGAAGTTGCGCGAAACGCCGGAATTCAAGGCTTTACCGACGCATTGACGGCAATTCCCGGGATCAAAACGGATTTTTCAGGGTATTTCCCCCGAGGAATTCTCCCCGTTTTCCCACCGATTCCCCTTCCGTATTGGAAGGGGTTGCCCGGTCATAGACAATAGATTACCTTGGCTTCTTTAAATTGAGGAACGCAGTTGTATCCATGAAGAAAACAGAGACTGAAAATGCAGA
>DASZPR010000473.1:0-2538 GCA_035550235.1 Verrucomicrobiia bacterium
TGGTGGCTCATGACGAGATCGAATTTCTCCGGCAGGTGGGTTTTTTCCACATCCAGCGTGAACAACTTCGCATTGGGAACGCACTGGCGGGAGAGTTTCAACGCTTCTTCGGAGAAATCAGAGCCGAACAATTCATATTTATTCATTCGTTCCAGGACTGCCAGGTTCTCACCGGAACCACAGCCAACGTCCAGGACCGTTCGTACACCTGAGAGCGCGCTGATGTCGTCGTGAATGACGCGCATGGTGTGCCGGTGGCACGGCCCCCAGTGTTGCATGTCACCCCACTTGGAGGTCCATAATTCGTTGTACGATACATTAGCCATACAATCTCTGATTAGTTGGAGTTGATTTTGGGTCAGGAATGTTAATATGACAAAGGGCGGAAAACGGCAATCGAAAACACCATATAAACCGGCCTTTTTTCACTGTCGGAACCAATTCGTTCCTTTTCCGCCGCTTCCAACTGCTTGACCAGATTGCTCAGATAAAGCGCCGCGGTTTCATGACTCCCCAGATGAACCCCGTCAGCCACGCGCCCCCGGCAACCCCCAGCATGCACAACAGGGTGACGTTGAATCGCAGCCACGCCCAAACCGCCAATATCCCGACGAGCAGGGCCGAGGCGACATCGCCGACGCGAAAGATTGCGGTCAGCAGGACCACTGCGGCCATCAAACTTGCGAGGACGCCCACGTAATGGACCTTGCGGAAAAATCCGTAATGCCGGACCAGCCATCCCTGCGCCAGCCCATAGCGCCACATCCAACGCCGGAAACTGTTATAGGCCGTCGGACGAAAATGGCGGACCGTGGCCGATGGTTTATGCCGCAGCTTGTAGCCGGCATCTGTCAGGCGGCGATCCAACACGACATCTTCGCCCGGGAAAATCGCATCCGGAAAACCTCCTACTTCGATGAAGGCCTGGCGGCGATACAAAACGTTGCAGGAGGCATTGTGATTCACTTCCAAAACGCCTTCCTCGCCGGGGCGCCGGACGTATTCCGCCACCATTCCCATTCGTTGGAGGAAAAACATGACGTGCTGCTGGAAGGGCGTGGAGCCTTCCGGGGAAACCTGCCCGCCACCGCAACCGGCTATTTCCGGATCCGCGCCCAATCCTTCGCACAATTGCTGCAACCAGTCCGGGCTCACGATGCAATCGCTGTCCGTGAAAGCGATCAGGTCGGCGTTGGTTTGTTGTGCCGCGTAATTGCGCGCATACGCCGGCCCTTTGCCATTGGACTTCAGCACGCGCACACGCGGCGCGAAGCGTTCCACTTTGTGCAGCGCCGAGGGAGTCATTCCGTCATCGACCAGAATGATCTCCAACGGTTCGTATGTCAGCTTCGACATGCTCTCGATGCAGCGTTCAAAATAATCCGCGTCTCCGTACATCGGGATAATCAGACAGATACTTTGGCGTTTCACGTGTTACGTCTCCTGTGAACGGGTTACAACTTCCAACCTGCTTTAATCGTGCTTCAAATCCAGAATGCTCAGGAAGAAGCTCGAAAAAATAATCTGAATTCCGAGCGTCAGGAATGTCATTGCCGGAATAACCAGCCGCAAACTTTCCGGATACGACATGCCGCCGAAACCCGCGGCCTTCCATTTGAGAATCGCGGCCACTAGAAATGCGATGCCTGCGAGACACATCGCGATTCCAGCGATGATTCCTTTCTCCAACGAGAAGCCTTCGCGCACGAAGGAGACCTTTGCGGTATCCGGCACCAGTCCGCGAGCCACGGAATAGAGCCGCGTGAACACGCCGAAGAAAAATACCTGAAACCCGACAATCGCCATCATGCCGGCGAGCAGAAGGGTGTTGGTATCGATGTAGATCGCGTTGCCGATTTTAATCGGGCCGAAAAACAAGGGGACGCCCAAGCCAATCCCCAGCACGAACAAGATTAAGCCGGGCGCCAGAAACAACCAGCGCGGCGAAAACAACAGCATGAAACGGAGGTGGCGCCAGCCGTCGCGCCAGCTTCGCAAATGCGGCGGGCGGGAGCGGCCGTCTTTGAACAGAGTGATCGGCACTTCGGTGATTTTCAGGTCACGCACCGTGGATTTGATGACCATTTCCGACGCGAATTCCATGCCTTTGGTCTTGAGTTCCATTTTATCGAATCCTGCGCGCGTGAAACCGCGCAAGCCGCAATGGAAATCCGTGATCGGGGCGCTGAAGAACAGGCGGCCGATAAACGAAAGGACCGGGTTGCCCAGCCAGCGGTGTTTCCACGGCATGGCGCCGGGCATGATTCTGCCGCCGCCATAAGGCATGCGGCAACCCATGATCAGCTCGTAACCTTCGCGAAACTTCGCGACGAATGGCTTGATGTCCGAGAAATCATAACTGTCATCCGAATCGCCCATGATGATCCATTTGCCGCGCGCCGCTTGGACACCGCCGCGGAGGGCGCTGCCATAGCCCTTCGTCGGCACGGGAATCAACCGTGCGCCGAGTCGTTGGGCGATCTCAATCGAACCGTCGGTGCTGCCGTTGTCGGCGATGATGACCTCGCCCCTGACTCC
>DASZPR010000474.1:0-4555 GCA_035550235.1 Verrucomicrobiia bacterium
AGGCCAAGGCCATCGTTCCCAATGGCAATTCGCGCGTTCCCAACGCCGGCTTCAAAAACTGGGTTGCTGCCAATCTTCCCGAAATCACTATGCGCACGGCAGAGAATTGGATGTTTTTCGCAGATTCCATAATCGCGCGCGCACAGGTAGATGCCGTCAGCTCACCGCTGTTGCTCGGCTCTGTCGAGATCAATGGTTCGGCCCATGACTCGATTCTCCAGCTCGTTCCCGAAATCATGGATGGCAAAGGTATGATGCGTTTTATGCGAGACAGCCGATTGCTCCGTCGGCGCCGCCGCTCACGTCGTGCGCCGCTACAAATCGGCCCTGCTCACGACGCAACCAAAGAGAAACGTGCGCGAGCCAGCCGCGTTTGGAACCGCCTTTTGGTGGAACTCGAAAAAGGCGGAAAAGTTTTGCCTGATATTGAAAAGTCGGAGGATTTAAAGCGTTATCTCGCTGCCCTTGTTGCGGTTGGTAGCCAGGTTCGCATTGCAATCAACTCAGCGAAGTAGAGTCCTGATGATGGATAAGTCGCGGTACTATTTCGTGGCAGAATGATTCAAAGCCAACCACCAAGGCAAAATCACTAGCACACAAAACGCAACGCCTGCGAAAACATTTGCTATCGTGTTCTGACTGAGTCGCCGAGCAGTTTGCAAAAGGATCCCGAGAGCGAGTCCGCTGACGAAGCCGCCCAAATGCGCGAGGACATCTGAGTCCGGACTCAAGCCCAGTAACGCGAACAGCATCACCCCGCCGGCAATACCGCCAATCAAATATTTTAACTTATCTGGTGCGCTTCGACGCAGAAAGAACGATTGGGACGCGAGCAACCCCACGCATCCCATGACCATTCCCGATGCCCCCAAGCTGCGATGACCGCCGGAGTATACCAGCCAAGTTGCCAGATTTCCGCCAGCGCCTGCCAGGTAGGCGGCGAGCAGACCGAGGCCGGTTCCAAAGTTCCCCATCGTCAAGCCGAGGAGGAAAAAACCAATCGACGCATTCATGGCGAAGTGACCGATATCCGCGTGGAGAAAAACCGCTGTAAAGAGCCTCCACCATTCACCATGCGACACGGCAATCGCGTCCATCAATCCGGCATCTCGAAAATCTGAAGTCGCGTGCGTTTGCACCCAAAAGAAAACTGCGATAACCAACACCCAACCAAGGCTCGCCCAATCGAACAAGATTCCCTGCGGACGAATCTTCTGTCGCCATGGCCAATGACGGTTTTCCAGCCGATATTGTTTGAGAATATTGACTGCGCATTCGTAATCGGGTCCATTGACAACCAATCCCCACCCTCGATCCTCCGCGAAATCAACGGTCGCTTCGATGTCCTGGCTGATGAGCACCAGGCTCCAGTCCATGGCCTGGCGCCTGGACCGAGCCGGGATTCGGACAGTCATCATTTCGATCACGATGCTTAGAATCATCCATTTTGGGGACACTCGCAACCGCACTCCAAGCGCGGGTTTCCACTATTTTGTGTGGAATCATTTTTGCTTTATTTTAAAATCGGGCAGGGAAGCGCGGATTACCGCGGGGAAAGTCAGTGGATTCGTCGATGACTATGACGATGAAAATGATTCAACCTAACTGTCGCGTGCAGTTTGCGGCCGAGGACATGGAATTCATACTGAGTGTCCTCGGGCGGAAAATTGGCACGGCTGAATGCCTCATCAAACTTTTGTCGGACGAAGACTCTCGCGATTTGATCCTGGATGATGAAGCGCTTTTTCACGCTCTCCTTGAACGCCGTGGGTGTTTGCGCGTCTCCAGCCACTTCTACTTCTATATCCTGGTGCGAAATGTTTTTCGGCGTTCTGGGGTACAGGAGCGCGCGGTTGCTGATTATGTGGCCGAGGTCCTGGCCGAGTTTGCGCAATCGGAGCGGGCCCGCTGTGTCGTGCCAGGTCAGCTAAATTCGTTGGATTATTTTTTCGAAATGTTGTCAGCGCTGAATGCCGCGGATGATCGCACGAGCTTTTTCATTCGGGCGCACATAGGAAATTTCTCCCTCTTTTTTTCCGGCGTGTTTCCGGACCGAATTCGTTTTCGCGCAGAGGTTCGCGGATTTCCGGGCGTGAAATACTATGAATCCCTTGGGCGCACTCATTTCGGCGCGGCGAGCGATCACCGGCTTGCGCAGAAATACGAAGTCGCGGAAATCTTCAACACGTTGTCCGAACGTTTCGAAACCACGCGTCGAGCATTAAATGACATTGCCGATCGTCTTTTCTCAATTGGCGACGCGAATTATTCGTGGGAGAATTTATTGGGACAGGGCAAGGACGCCGCAGAGAAAGATCAGGCGTGATTTAGCAGCCCGAGCTTCTGCAATGCCGCTCGCGTCGTTTCCGGAGACTCGTGCACTACGCCATTCCAGCCGCGAGCTACTCCGGCTTCCACATTTTCCGGACGGTCGTCGATATAAATGAGTTCTCCTCCTCGGCGGCCCGTAGCGCGTTCGACGATTTCATATAGCTTTGCCGATGGCTTCATCGAACCATGTTCGTATGAGAGAATGTAGCCGTCAAAGTCACTGAAGAATGGGAATTGTTTACGGATATGCTCGACCGCGAGATCGTTGGTGTTTGAAAAAATGTATGCGGGACTTCGTGTCTTTCTTAACTCGGCCTGCAAATCAATCATCGGCTGGATGGGGGTGAAAATGTCCGCGAAGAATGAATTGAATTCAGCCTGCGTGCCGGAAAAGCCGCTGGCCGCTTTGATTTGATTAAAAAATTCCAACGTCGTGAAATTGCCAAGCTCGTAGCCGGTCAGGAGAGCGGCGTGTTGGGTGAAAAACTTGGTTGGATCCGGGGAAGAAGAGCAGAGCGGTGCGATTCGGCGTGCGGCGATCGAATAATCAAAATCCACGAGGACTTTGCCGAGATCAAAAACTAGAACAGGAGGTTTCATCCAGGTTTATTGATTCATCTCCCGTCGGCCTTCGAGAGCGCGACTCAATGTCAACTCATCGGCGAACTCCAATCCCGTTCCTGCCGGCAATCCATGCGCTATACGGGTCATTTTCAAGCCGGGCCGCGTCAGTCGTTTTGCCAGGTAAAACCCCGTCGCGTCGCCTTCGACATCTGTGCCGAGAGCTATCACAATCTCTTTGATTGGCTCTGTCGTGAGGCGCCTTTCCAGTTCGGCGATGCGAAGGTCGTCCGGTTCAATGCCGTCCAAGGGAGAAATTTTTCCGCCCAGCACATGATATTTACCGTGAAAAGTGCCTGATTTTTCAATGCTCAGGATGTCCACTGGTTGCTCGACGATACATACAACGGAACCGTCACGCCGTGCATCGCTGCAGATGTCGCACGGGGACGTCTCGGTCAAAGCGCCGCAGTTTGCGCATAATTGGATTCGTTCTCGCGCGCGAATGACAGCATCGGCCAGTTGTTTGGCGTCGGCGCGTTCCGATTGCACCAAGTGCAAAGCAATGCGTTCCGCGGAGCGCGGGCCGATGCCCGGCAGCCGGTTCAACGCGGCGACGAGCGAGGTGATGGGTTCAGGGAGGGCCACAGGCTTGACCTAAACTCAGCCAAATCCGGGGAGGTTGAATCCTGCCGTGACCTTGCCCATCTCCGCCGTGGAAATTTCCTTTGCCTGCGCCAATGCCTGGTTGGCAGCGGTGAGAATCATATCCTCGAGCAATTGGGCATCCGAGGGATTCAATGCCTGGGGATCAATCTTCACCGAGCCGATGCTGCCATCGCATTTCGCGACAACTTTGACAGCGCCGCCACCGCTGGTCGCTTCGACAGTGCGCTTCGCGAGATCGTTTTGGATCTGTTCCATCTGCTGCTGCATCTTCGCAGCCTGCTTCATGAGTTTGCCAATGCTAGACATAGATTACGAATTCAAGTTAAACGGAAGTGGGAGCCGCGCCAGTCTTTTTCGGAAAAGAATACTCGCGCGTCGGCTGGCAGATTTGGATGTGGTATTCGGAGTAAAACAACTTGCGACCGAGTTCCTGAGCTTTGAGATGGTCGGGTTGTTGTCGCCAGTTGCGCATTGTTTCCTCGGATTCAAATTCCACGATGGAGACGCGCTCACCATCGTCGGCCGTAAAAGTCTTGATGGAAATGAAACCTGGCATGTTTACGGCGAGGCCGTGAATTCGGGCCGCCCATTCGCCATACTCCTTCTGGTTTTCGGGCCGGAGGCGTGAGCGAAATATGGTGATGACCATGGCGGGAGACTAGGCGCGAACTTCGACGATCTGGCCTTTGAAAACTTCCAAGGCCTTTTGAATCAATGGATCGTTCTTAAAATCATCCTTGTTGAAGGGAACTGGCGCAGGTTTGTCCTTCTGAGGCTGAGGGGCTGCCGGAGCCGGTTTTGCGGGTGCGGGTGCCGAGGCTGAAGGTTTCGCGGGCGCGGCTGCTACGGGAGCCGCAGGTGTTTCCACAACTGCCGGGACGCGATGGGCGGGAGGCTCGGCCTTTACGAATTTGAATTGCGCGTGGGGATGGCCGAGTTCGCCGAGTTTGGTTTGCAGCAGGGTGTGATTGCGCGCGTTGTCGACCAACGCGAT
>DASZPR010000475.1:0-4648 GCA_035550235.1 Verrucomicrobiia bacterium
AACAATTGCTGCCGCTGGTGTATGACGAATTGAGGAAAATTGCAGCGGCGCGAATGGCGCGCGAAGCCCCAGGGCAAACGCTACAGCCGACGGCTCTCGTCCATGAGGCATGGCTCCGGATGATAAAAGACGAGGATCAGACGTGGCAAAACCGCGGTTTTTTCTTTCATGCGGCTGCCGAAGCCATGCGCCGAATCCTGATTGAGAACGCCCGCCGGAAATCCGCCTTGAAACATGGCGGAGGACAGCAACGTCTCAACATTGATGATTTGGAGCTGGGCGCCAGTTTGCCGGAAGAAAAGGCATTACTGGTCAATGCCGCGCTGGAACAGTTGGAGCAGGTGCATCCGGAAAGGGCGAAAATCGTTGTGTTGAAATATTTCGGCGGCATGACCAATGAAGAAGTCGCCAGAACTTTGGGGATTGGCGAGCGGACGGTGTATCGTCACTGGTTGTTGGCCAAAGTGTGGCTGTTTGATAAATTGAGTGAAGGCAGATAAATTTTTTTGGCAGTTTCCGCATCCAGACAACGCATCTAATGATTGATGGATGATGTCTTAAATGGTCGAACGGAAGAAATCTTCTTCGCCGCTCTGGAAGTTGCTTCGGAAGAGCGCCCTGCATATTTGGAACGCGCTTGTGCTGGTGACGCAGGGCTTCGTGCACGGGTTGAACGGATGTTGAGTAAACTTTCTGGAGCCGAACAACTTTTCAAGGATGGTCCCGCTGCGGTTGATATTTCCGAAATTGCCGCACTGCCGGGCTTTCAAGAACAGGTTGGTTTATTGTCGAACCCTGAAGCGGAAGTCGGGAAGCGAATCGGACCTTACAAGTTGCTCCAGAAGATTGGTGAAGGAGGATGCGGCGTCGTTTACATGGCAGAACAGGAAAAACCTGTCCGCCGCCGAGTCGCCCTCAAAATCATCAAGCTCGGGATGGATACGAAGAGCGTCATTGCGCGATTCAATGCGGAGCGCCAGGCCCTGGCCATGATGGAGCATCCGAATATCGCTCGTGTATTGGACGCAGGTGCGACGGAAACGGGTCGCCCGTATTTTGTAATGGAACTGGTGCGGGGAACCAAAATCACTGAGCTATCCGACGCCAACAACTACGACATGCGCCAGCGGTTGGAAATGTTCGTTCAGGTTTGCCTGGCCGTCCAGCACGCGCACCAAAAGGGCATCATCCATCGAGACCTCAAGCCGTCGAATATTATCGTCACAATGCGCGACGGCGTGCCGGTGCCCAAAGTAATTGATTTCGGCATCGCCAAGGCGACCGGGGGAGAGCGGCTGACGGATATGACAGTGTTCACCGCCTATGAGCAATTTATCGGCACGCCGGCGTATATGAGTCCGGAACAGGCGGAGATGAGCGAACTGGACGTGGACACGCGCAGCGACATTTACAGTCTGGGCGTGCTGCTTTATGAGCTGATGACCGGCCGGCAGCCCTTTGATCAGAAAGAACTTCTTCAAGCAGGGCTGATTGAAATGCGCCGGACCTTGCGGGAACGGGAACCGTCGCGGCCGTCGACGAGGATTGCGGAGCTTAGGCGGGAGGAGCTGACGCAGACTGCGACGCAACGGCGCGTCGAGCCACCCCGGTTGGCGCTTTTATTGAAAGGCGACCTGGATTGGATCGTAATGAAAGCGCTGGAAAAGGATCGGAACCGGCGTTATCAGACTGCCAACGCCCTGGCCATGGACGTTCAAAGATATTTGAACAATGAACCGGTCCTGGCACGTCCACCCAGCCGGCTATATCGTTTTCAAAAGTTGGTCCGGAGAAACCGTCCGGTTTTTATTTCTGCCGCAGCGATAAGCCTGGCGTTAATCGCGGGATTCGGCACTTCCACCAGGCTTTTTTTTAAGGAACGAGAAGCAAGGCGCGAAGCTCAGCGAGGACGCGAAGCCGAGGCGCTGCTGCGCCGAAAGGCGGAGGCTCGCGAAATCATCGCGCGCGCCGTATCGTTAATTGAAAAAAATCAATTTGACCAGGCAGATCGGTTGGTGGGATCCATTCCTTCCTCAAACGCAGCGGATGTTGGCATGGAAGTGTTTCGTCCATTGGGCGACTGGGCGGCTCAAAAAGGCAATTGGCGGCGCGCCGCCGAATATTATTCAGTCGTCGTGGGTCTGGATCAGTTTGAACGCACGGGGGTTTCTTCCAGGGATTACACCCGATACGCCGTCGTATTGGCCGAACTAAACGAGCATTCGACTTACGAAAATTTTTGCCGCGAACCGATCAAACGATTTGGCAATATCAATGATCCGATTATTGCCGAACGTATCGTTAAGAACAGTCTGTTGCTGCCGCCTAGTCCCGCTCTGCTGGCGAGTCTGTCGCCCCTGGTCAGTCGAATTGAGCAGTCTATTCCGACCAACATTCTCTCGGTTCCTTACAACGACACAGTTCCATGGAGGTGCATGGCATTGGCGCTGATGAGTTATCGGAGTGGTGATTACTCCAAAGCGGCCAGTTGGGGCACGCTCGGAATCAAAATGGCCGAAGGCCCGAACCTGGCGCGCGTGGCCAGCATGCAGGCAATTCTAGCCATGGCGGATCATCAATTGGGTCGCCATGCTGAAGCCCGCGCTGAACTGGTCAAATCCCAGCAAGTAATTGCAGAAAATTTCAAACCCCCGTTTGCGACCGCTGACATCGCGTTTGATTGGTTCCTGGCCCGGTTGTTGGAGCGCGAAGCTGAGGCTTGTGCAGAGGGAGCACTACCCGTTTCAAAATAGCTGCTTTCCCCTGCTGGCATCAGCCGCGGTCAAAACAACATTGATCTCGTGAAATATCCGAAAAAAAATTGGCAGGAATTGGCCGCTGTTTTCGCAATTCTATATTAAGATGCTTGTTGGAATAAACTTTTCGCCCTGCCTGAACTGCCGTGTCGCGTTTTTTAACCGCCATTCGAAAGTTGGTTGGTATGAGCCCAGAAAGCACCGCGGCGACGGCATATTGCCATTGCGGCACTTCGCGTTGCTGATGTTTCTTTTCGTAGGTTTCATCAATGGATTATCTGCCCAAACAAACATCGCCATCAACAGGACCTGGGGCGATTGGCAGCGCTGGGGAGATCAGGGCGATGGAAGCTACAATAATCCAGTATTGCCCGCGGATTTCAGCGACATCGATTGCATTCGGGTGGCTTCGGATTATTACGCCATTTCCTCAACGTTCCAGTATTCGCCCGGAGTGATCATTCTTCACTCCAGGGATCTGGTCAACTGGAGCGTTCTCGGACACGTGGTTGATGATGTAACCCAAATAGGACCAGAACTGAACTGGGACCGGATGAACCGCTACGGTCGCGGCATCTGGGCTGGTGCGATTCGTTATCACGACGGCAAGTTCTGGGTCTATTTCGGGACGCCCGACGAGGGTTACTTCATGAGCAGTGCGAAAAATCCCGCCGGCCCGTGGGAGCCGTTGCATTGCCTGATGAAAGAAGTGGGTTGGGATGATTGCTGTCCATTTTGGGATGACGACGGCCAGAGATATTTTGTGGGAACGTGTTTCAAGGACGGGTATAAAACATGGCTGTTCAAGCTAACGCCTGACGGCCGTGAACTGGTCAAAGACTGGCGCGTTCTTTTGAACCAAGGCTCCGGGCGGGAGGCCAACAAACTTTATAAAATCAACGGTTATTACTATCACCTGTTCAGCGAATTCAAGCCGGGCACCGGTCGCTACGTAGTAATGCAGCGCGCCACGAATATCGCCGGCCCCTATCTGGAGAAACAACAACTCAATCATGCGGAAGCGGCCGCCAGAGAGCCAAATCAAGGCGGCATAGTGCAGGCTGAAGATGGCAACTGGTATTTCTTGACCCATCATGGGAACGGAGACTGGGCAGGTCGTTGCGCAAGTTTATTGCCGATCAAATGGACCAACGGTTGGCCGATTCTTGGCAAGGTGGAAAGTGACGGCATCGGGGGCATGGTTTGGTCCGGACGCAAATCGGTTCCAAACACACCGCTTCTCTTGCCACAAACCGATGACGATTTCAACGGCCCAAAACTCGGCGTGCAATGGGAATGGAATTACCAGCCGCGCGCTGACAAATGGTCATTGACCGAACGGCCTGGCTTTCTCCGGTTGCATGCGTTCAAGCCGCTCGAGCGGGACAATCTGAAAAAGGCCGCCAATACGCTCACACAACGTGTGTTCCGTACCAGCACAAACATCGTCACGCTCGCCCTGGATCTGAGCGGCATGGCCGACGGACAAGTCGCCGGGCTATGCCATTATTCGAAAGATTACAGCACCATTGCCGTTCGTTGTCAGAATGGAATCATAGCCCTCGAATCGGCGCACAACCAGACCATCGCGAACGGCCCGGCCCTCACGCCCCAAAAACTCTGGCTGCGCTCTACGTGGGGATTGGATGGCAAAAGCAATTATTCCTATAGCACGAATGGAACGACTTTCATGGTTTTTGGCGAGGCCTATCAACTTGGATGGGGGGATTATCGCGGTGACCGGATTGGAATATTCACTTACAACAACAACGCAGACGCGGGCTATGTGGATTGTGATAGCTTCACCTACCGGTATGATTCTCCTCTCTCGCACGGGCAGCAAATCCTGGGCAGCACAAATGCCGGTTTTGCCATGGATGTCGCGCAGTTGC
>DASZPR010000476.1:0-9379 GCA_035550235.1 Verrucomicrobiia bacterium
AAAGCACGCGCCCGCCATCGTGCTCGCGCTCACCCCGCACCTGGCAAACTGGACCGTCACCGCGATCAACGGCGCCCTCGCCGCCGCGGGTATCTTCGCCGTCTCGGACCAATTGATGGCCGCGATGAAAGACCAGGGCATCCTGTTCAAGGGCCTGCAAATCATGGGCGGCGGCTCGATCCTCGGCGGGTTGATCCTCGGCGCCATCGCGGTTTGCATCATCGACCGCACCTTCATGAAAGCCGCCGGCTTCGCGCTGGCGGGTTCCATCCTCACATTCTTCGGGTTCATGCACGGCGAGCACATAGGAATCGCGCAAACGCCGCAGGTCGCCTTCGGTTACCTGGTGGTTGCCGGCATGCTCTGGGGGTGCGCGAAATACGCCACCGCATCGTCGCCAGCCGCTGCGCAAGAACACGAGGAAAAACCGGTTGGCCTTCCTGACCTTGTGGCTGAATGATGAACCTGAAAGCGGGATGGCGGCCTTTTTCGCCCTCGTGCTTTCCTCAGCGAAATGAGATGTATGCAACGACGCTGGCCACCAATGAAATTGCGCCAGCGGTAAACAGGTAATATGACGGAGTTTTCAAGTCAGGCTCCCTTTTGACACGCGAAACCAGCCCGATTCCCCGGCCAAGGAATGCCATCGCAACAACAAACGGAATAATATACGTCAGCGGCAGGTTGCGCGTGTCGTGCGTGAGCGCAAAATACGCCGCCAGCAGGATTGCAAGGCTCCCAAGCAATCCGTTGAAGACGATCGATCTGCTGCTGGTGAGTTTCCAGGCAAGCAACGACAGCACGAACGTGGAAGTTGAAGAAATGGCAAGTATGATCGCTGTTGAATTCATCGTTATGACAAAAACCGATTAATTTTTGCTGGCTTTGTAATCAGTGGGGCAAAAGCTGCATCACATGCCTAAATGCCCCCGCTCCTCCGGTAAACATAATATTGCATCAGCCCCGGAAAAATACCCAACCCACGAAGGCAAGCACCGGTAGCAGCACTGGCAGGCTGAACCGCAGGATGTACAGGAAAAAATGCGGCGTATGCACTTTCTGGTGGTCGGCGATCGCCTTCACCATCAGGTTCGGCCCATTGCCAATGTAGGTCATCGCTCCAAAGAACACACTGCCAAGGCTCACCGCTACGACATATAGGCTGTGATGGTCCAAAAATTGGGTGACATGCGATGGATCGTCGATATTTAACCCCTTGAGGCCAAACGCCGCAGTGAGGAAAGTGAGGTAGGTGGGAGCATTGTCCAGCACACCGCTGAGGGCCCCGCTGCACCAGTAAAAATGCAGCGGGGTGGAAATGCCGAGCCGGGCTGCATGGCCTTCCAGGTAATCGCGTGCGGGCACCATGGTGGCGAAGATGCCGCTGAAGAGCCACGCAACCTCCTTGATGGGACCGAAGGAAAAATGGTTGGCGTCGTGCACCGGCTTGGGGGTGGTCTTATACGATCCAAAAGCGGCGATCACCATGAGCAGTTCACGCAAGCCGGGGGGATTTTTCAAAAACACGGCGGCCAGGATGAGCGCGAGCCAGCCGAGGTTCTGCACGCCATCGAACTTGAGGGTCTCGTGCGCGGTTTCCATTTCACGAATAGCGCGGGGGGCCTGCATGAAATTCACGCGGTCGATGCAATAGAATATGAAAACGATAAGGCCAACCGCCAGCGCCCACGCCGGAACGCATTTCGCGGTGACCCACCAGAACGGGACGCCTTTCAAGTAGCCGAGAAAGAGCGGTGGGTCCCCGATCGGAGAGAGGCAGCCTCCCACGTTGCTGATGATGAAAATGAAGAAAACCGTGTGTAAGCTGGTATAGCGGTATTTGTTGAGCCGAATCCACGGGCGAATGAGCAGCATGGATGCGCCTGTGGTGCCCACCAGGTTTGCCATCACTGCCCCCCCTATGAGGAATAAAGCGTTATGAAAGGGAGTCGCCTCGCCTTTGGTTCGCACATGGATACCGCCCGCGACGACAAAAAGCGAACCGATGAAGACAATGAAGCTGATATATTCCCATGCGACACCGAGCATTCTCCCGGGCGCATGGAGGACGAGAAGGTAATAGAGAACAGGCGCCAGCCCGAGTCCGCCGGCTACTTTCCTGAAATGGTGCTCCCAGAATTTCGAAAGCAGCAGCGGCATAGTCGCCATGCAAACCAGCAGCGCGACAAATGGAAGAATGAATAACGGATTTGGATCGGGAATGCCCGGGGATGTGATGGCTAGGAATGGCATTGGTACGCTGGAGGCAATGTTCTCAAATTGAAAGCGGTGGAAGCCCCCGAGGGGCTTCCACCGCGGTGAGTTTTCAACTACCGGTGATCAGAGCGATTTTTCGCCGGATTCTTCCGTGCGGATGCGGATAGCGTCGTCTATCGTCGAGACGAAGATCTTGCCGTCCCCGATTTTCCCGGTCTTCGCCACCGATACGATTGCGGCAATCGCGTCCTTCAGGAGCGATTCCGGCAAAACCACCTCAACTTTGATTTTCGGAAGAAAATCGACGGAATATTCGCTGCCACGATAGATTTCCGTGTGGCCCTTCTGCCTGCCGAATCCGCGGACCTCCGTTACGGTCATCCCTTCAATCTGCAATTCCGAGAGGGCCACTTTCACCTCTTCCAGTTTGAAAGGTTTGATGATTGCTTCGATTTTTTTCATAATTTTTTTAAAAGCGGCCCAGCCGTGCCGCACACCCGAACGGCACGACTGGGCGCTGGTTTGTTGATTTATTCGATAGCCGGTGAACTCTTATCGGTGATTTGGAAGTCGGGGTAAGCCTCGACACCCATCTCCGGGACATCCAGACCTGCGATTTCGTCTTCGCGCTTGGAACGAATCGGGAATATGAGATTCGAGATTTTGAACCACGCGAGCGAGAAGAGGATCACGAATACCGCGCAGACGCACACGTCGGTGAGTTGCGCCTGAAATTGCGAGAAGTCGCCTTCGGGCGCGCCGAATATCTTGCCGAAGATGCCGGTCACGCCAATATCCGTCCAGCCGCCTGTCTTGGGGTCGGTGCCGATGAGTGTGTTGTATTGGTCGATGACCGCTTTGCTGCCATCGTTGACGATTCTCATCCATTGGCCGTCCTTGAAGAGTTTGTGCACGCCGCCCCAACCCTGGCCGTAGGAACCGTTGGCGAAGAGACCGACGCTGAGGACACCCCATGCCCCGCAAATGCCATGCACGGAGATCGCTCCCACTGCATCATCAATTTTGGCCACGCGCTCAAAGAAGAACACCGAGAACACCACGATGACGCCGGCGATGAAGCCGAGAAGGACCGCTCCCGCCGAATTCACGAACGCGCAAGGCGCCGTGATCGCAACGAGACCCGCAAGCAGGCCGTTGCAAAGCATGGATGGATCGGGTTTGCCGGTGACGACATACATTGTCAGCAAGGTGCCCACAGAAGCGGCCGCGCCGGCGAGCATCGTATTCACCGCGATGATCGCGATGCGGTTGTCGGTGCCCGCGAGAGTCGATCCGGGATTGAAACCGAACCAGCCGAACGCCAGGATGAACGTGCCTAGCATGACCATCGGGATGTCGTGGCCGGGTATGGCGCGGGCTTTGCCATCCTTGCCATATTTGCCCAAGCGGGGTCCGATACATAATCCGCCCGCGATGGCAATCATGCCGCCGCACATATGCACCACGCCGGAGCCGGCGAAATCCACCGCTCCGTGGCCGAAGTTCCAGTTAACGCCGCTCTGTGCAAGCCAGCCGCCGCCCCACACCCAGCTACCGTAGATGGCATAGGGGAACATGCCCACCCAAAACCCGTAAATGATGAAATTCCGGAAGTCCCAGCGTTCCGCCATGCAACCCGTGGGGATGGTGGCTGTGGTGTCCATGAAAACCATTTCGAAGAGGAACAATGTGAAGATTGCGGTGTCAAAAACCGAGGGGCTGAGGAAAAATCCCTTCAACCCAATGAGCCCATATTTATACCCTCCACTACTGCTCAGTTCACCCAAGCCCCAGCCGTGGTTTAAGAGCATCAGGCCCTGGCCGAGCGATGGTTGCCAGCCGATATTTACCGGGCCGTTGGCGTAATTGCCGAACATGAAGGCGAAACCGCAGACCCAGAACCCGAGCATACCGAGGCCGTAGATCATGAAATTGGTCGCCATGACGTGCGCCGCGCTCTTTGCACGGCACAAGCCCGTTTCCACCAATGCGAATCCTGCCTGCATGAACATAACCAGGAAACCCGTGACCAGTGTCCATACGATGTTGATCGAGACTTTGTTGTGGGCCACGTTTTTCACCAGCTCGCTATTCGCGCCGATGGTTGTTTTCCCGGCGTCGTCGATGGTCGGCGCGCCTGTGGTAAGACTGGTCTTGGGGTCCGACGCGGCCGGAACGGGCCAAGTCAGATCAATACCGGTGCCTCCGTTTGCTGCCGTCGCGGTCGAATCGGGTTGCTGGGGAGGGGCAGGCGCGGCAGCGGCATCCGGTGCCGGGGAAGCGGCAGCAGGGGATACTGCTGCCGGGCTGCCTGCCGGAGCAGCGGCATTTTGCGCGTATGCAGGGCCCGCAAACGCCATGCATATGACGCATGCAGCCGCAGCTACGCCGGTGATTTTTCGTAATAATTTGGTCATGTTTGGTTTATTGCAGTTGTGTTGGATTGGCTGGATTATTGGTTTTGACGTCGCAACTCATTGTGCAAACGCCATTTCCCGGCGAAGGCCACCAGGCGCAGTCCGCGTAAGCAACACCTATGCCATTTCAATGGACAAGTGCCGTCCCAGAGTGACGGAAGAGTTGCTTGCGCTTATGAGTAAGCATACATTTTGAACCGGTCGCTCAATCGAAACACTTTGCACATTTCGTTGTAATTCATGCGGACATGAAATGTACTACTTGACACCACATGCGACGGACCCCCGTTGTCCTTCCAGAAACACTAGTGAATAGATCGCCTATATTTGTTCACAGGCATGAGGTCTGCTGGAGCAGACGCCGGAAAAACACTTGAGCAGAATGAGTATAAATGCCGAAAAACGACGCATCGTGCTGGTCGACGACCACCCCATGATCCGCGAGCATATCGCGCGAATACTCAACAAAGAGCCGGACATGGAGGTAATCGGAGAGGCAGACAACGTGCAGGAGGCGCTCGCGATCATTCAAACGAGCAAACCTCATCTCGCGATTGTAGACATGACTTTATGCGACGAAAGCGGGTTGGATCTGGTGAAGATATTAAAGGTGCTTTCCATCCCCGTGCCCGTCCTAGTGCTAACCATGCACGACGATTCAATCCGTGCGGAACGCGCATTTCGGGCGGGTGTTCAAGGGTTTATTACCAAACATCAGTCCACGAAGGAGATTATAGCAGCCGTGCGCCTCGTCCTTGCCGGCAAAATGTATCTTTCGGAAGATATGGTGGGGATGGTTTTGAAGAAACTAACTCCAGGACAACCCAAGGACGTCAAATACCACTCCGTGGATCGCTTGTCCAATCAGGAGTTAAAAATTCTCGAAGCGATCGGCAACGGCCAGTCATCCCGCGCGATAGCGCGGGCATTCACTATTACCGACGGAACCTTGTCAACCTATAGAAGGAGAATCAAAAAGAAACTCGACCTCAAGAATCATAACGATCTCAGGCACTTCGCGATAAAGTGGCTTTCGGAGCGCGATTGAAAGGCTCATCCATTACTTACGGATAAGTGGGGGGCGGAACAAATATATGCAACGCTTTATGATGGCGGTTTCGCCATGCGTTGCCAATTCAGCCCGCTCGAAGGCGAGTTTGCGAACTCTCCCGTCCGGACTTCTTTTTGTCTTGCTGGAACCAGCAGCTCACTATTGTGCCTCCGCCCTCTTGTGGTTTTATTTCCAAATATCCCCCGATTAAGTGCGCGCGGTAGTCCATGATTTCCAATCCCATCCCATTTGCTTTCTCATTGGCGCCCCCAAATCCCTTTCCATTGTCCCGGATGCTTAATTTAGTCTGCCCGGCCTCCGCGGTGAGTGCAATATTCACGATGGTTGCGCGCCCGTGGCGTTTCGCATTGTTTAGCGCCTCTTGTGCAATCCGATACAAATGAGTCGCCACCTCATTGTCATAAATAGGCACGTGGTCCACGCATTCAAATCTGCAGTCGATGCCTGATAAGCGCGACATGCTCGCAGCCAGTTCACTCAAGGCAGACTCAAGACCGCCTTCATGCTTCCGCACCGGGAAGAGTCCCCGTGAAAGATTTCTTGTTTGTATGACACCCTGCTTCAGCAGCTCCGCGATTTCCGCGGCGGCTTCTGCCTCTGCGGCGGAGTGCTTTTGGAGCTCATCCGTCAATGAACCAGCCGCGCAGCTGATCGCGGCAAAATACTGGCACAACCCGTCGTGCAACTCCTGCCCCATCCGCTGCCGCTCATGTTCGCTGATCCGGATGAGCTGCTGTTCCAACCGGCGCAAGCGCTGTACGAGTTCATATTGGTTTTTCAATGCCGAGATGCCCACCGCCATGAAAAGAAAAAAGAACAATCTGACTGTTGTGTCCCAGGCCCTGATCCAGCTCATCAAGTAAGGGTGCCCCGCTCTTTCGTCAGACCAGCACCATACTATTGTGCTCAGCAAAGCTATGAAAATGCCGCACCGCAGGCCCCCATACCACACAGCTATCAAGATGGGCAGGCCATAGAATACAAACAGAGTGATCTGGTAACCGGTGATGTAATCAAGATACCCGGTGAGAAAAACCATGGCGGAAGCTTCAGTCACAATCGCGATTCGGGATTGTTTTTTGAAAAAAGCTGACAACGTGCTTAACATGTGGGATTGGCCGGGCATTGAATATCCTGCAAGGTTACCACTGTTTTTTTCATACTCAAGCCTGTGTGAGATCATGCCTGGACCGCTTCTGGCGCGTCAAAAATCGGCTTGATGATCCCTGTGATGGATGATAGGGTGCGGACCAATGCGTGTGGAAAGGAATCAGTTACTTATATGGCTCACCGCAGGCAGCCAATCCTCGGCGCGCTACAAAGATGTGCTTGGCCGGGGTTGGCCGCATGCTTTCAGGCGGTTGGGAAAACCGATCAGCGCGGTGAACGACACCGGTACAAAATGAGGGGCGCGCAAGGGACGTTGACGTTGCCCCGGTCAAAGCGTATCCGAAAAGTTTTGCGGATCGTTATGATGATCGGCGGGCTGTTCGGCATTGTTTTTATCCTGTTTCCGAAAGCTTTCACTGGCGATTACGCTGATATAACGATCGAAAACGTAACCTCGACTCCGGGTGGCAAGGTCACCATTCGCTTCGCGAGCGTTGCTTCGTACGGAACACCGGTTTCCGTGCAATTATTCAAGGAGCGTAAATACGTCAGTGGCACGCGTGATGAAAGCAGGGGGAGCCTGCTGCGCAGGCCAGTCGGCCGGGAACGCGTGGTGTCCTTCAACTTAGATCCTGAAGGGACCGCAACATCCGAACATTTCGAGGATTCGCCCCTTTTCAAGCGTCTGCTGGTGAAGGCCGGCACAGTCTATCATTTGCATGGCGAGCAGACACTCACGCTATTCGATTTTATGGCAGCCGATGGGGCGCGATATACGGGATTCATCCGCGTCGGTGCTTCGCTATCCGGGATTTGAGCCATTGCACCGCCCGATGGCGTTGGGGTTGGCAACGCCCGCTGAATGGCGACCCTAACGGGATTCGAACCCGTGTTACCGCCGTGAAAGGGCAGTGTCCTAGGCCACTGGACGATAGGGTCGTTTACGGAAAACGAGCCGCACAATGTCGGCGAGGGTGGGCGGGGTTTGCAAGGTAAATTTTCAGCGGCGTATTCCAGGGTCTCATTTGAGCAGCAGGGCGGCGGCGCGGACGGTGGCGCCTTGGTGGATGGCGAGGGCGGGGGAGGCGCTCGCGCCCATTTTTTCGCGGAGCGTTTTGTCGGCGAGCAGCCGGGCGGTTTCTTTTTCCAATTCCTCCGCGTTGGCGACCTGAACTGCGGCGCCGTGTTCCACCAGGAGGCGCGTGACGTTTTTGAAGTTCTCCATGTGCGGGCCGCAGAGGACGGGCTTGCCCGCGGACGCCGCCTCGGCGGGGTTTTGGCCGCCGTAGGAGTCGAGGCTCTTGCCGATGAAGATGACGTCGCCGACGTGGTACCAATCGCGCAATTCGCCGGTGGTGTCCACGATGAGGCAGTCGGGCGGTGCGGTTTCGGTTGGTTTTGAGCGGAGGGCGATTTTGAGGCCGAGCGGCTGGAGTTCCTCGAGGAGGGCGGGGGTGCGCTCGACGTGGCGCGGGACGAGGATCAAAAACAAGCCGGGGAATTTTTCGCGCAACGCCAGGAACATTTTGCAAAGAACGGTCTCTTCGCCGGGGAAGGTGCTTCCGGCGAGCAGGGTGGGGGCGCCGGCGGGTACGCCGAGCGAAGCGAGCAGCGCGCGAAACTCCGCGGCGCGTCCGCCGTCCGCGCGCGGCGCGTCGCCGTCGGAGTCGAACTTGATGCCGCCGGTCACATGGATTTTCGCGGGGTCGGCCCCCACGGCTGCGAGGCGCGGCACGTCCTCGGCTTCCTGTGCGCACAGGCAATCGAACGCGCCGAAAAAGCCGCCGGTGAAAAAGCGGAATTTCGCAAACCGCCGGCCCGAGCGCTCGGAGAGCCGCGGGATCATCGCCACGGGGATGCCGCGCTTTTTCGCGGCGAGGAGCAGGTTCGGCCACATCGCCTCGATGAAAATGATGCGGCTGGGGCGGATGGTTTCAAGGGCGCGATGCACGAACGGGAGCGCGTCGACGGGATTGTAGACCGCCTCGAGCCATTCGTTGGAATTTTTGCCGGCGAGGGCGAACCCGGTGGAGGTGGTCACGGAAAGCACGGCCTTCAATCCCGGGTCGAGCGCCTTCATTTTGCGGGCGAGCTTGAGCGCGAGGAATGTCTCGCCGACGCTGATCGAATGGAGCCATACACGCCCCCCCGGCGTGAGCCGCGCGCGGACTTCGGGATCGTAAATGCCGAAACGCTGGCCGAATTTGCGCTGGTAGTTGCCGCGCCGCATCATGCGCGAGAGGAGATTCGGCAGCATCGCGATGAAGGCGAGGGGAAACAGCAGGTTGTAGATGAAAAGCGAAAGCCGGGCGTTCATGCGGGGAGCAGGAAGGCCACCTCGGTGGCGCCGTATTTTTTCACACGCGCGCATTCCCACGCGGTTCCTGCGGGGAGGGGGGAGCCGGGCGGTTGTTCGAGGACGAAAATGCCCCCGGGCGCGAGCGCGCGGGGCAGCGAGGGGGAGGCGAGCAGTTCCGCGCCGAAATCGCGCGCGCCTGGCGTCTTGGCATACGGCGGGTCTGCGAAAACAATGTCAAACACCCCGGGCGGTGCGACGCGGTCG
>DASZPR010000477.1:0-2058 GCA_035550235.1 Verrucomicrobiia bacterium
GACCAAATCGACGATCGTCTCACCGCGCATAACGCTGTCGGCATCGAACACGATAAAGTACCGGTAACGCCGGCCCCAGGTGCTGAGGAAATCGCGGATGTTGCCGCTCTTTTTGCCTTCATTGGAAATGCGGCGGCGATAGTAAATGCGCCCGAGCGCGTCCAGTTCGCGGACCAATTCACACCAACGTTGCTCTTCCTCCACCCATTTTGCCGGATCGGTGGAATCGCTCAGGATAAAAAAATCGAAGCCTTGAATGTGACCCGTTTGTTCGAGCGACGCATAGGTTGTCCGCAATCCCTCCATGACACGAGCCACGCCTTCGTTGTAAGTAGGGAAGACGACCGCCACACTGACGCCCTCGATGCTTTTATTTTTGTAATCGGCCAAACGCGTGATGCGATCGGGATCGCCGAACGTCCGCAGCACGAATCCAAAAATACCGTGCATGCAACCGATGGAAATCAGCGTAAACAGAATGACGAACAACACCAGCAGGATGGTGCTGGTATTCGTCCAACCGCTGCGCCAGAGAAGATCCGCGAACAGCACGGAGACCGCGCCGGTCAGGACCGTCACCAAAGAATAGAACACGAACAACCGCAGCCAGCGGCGTATCGTGCGCTTGTGATAAAACGCGGTGCCGGGCGGTGACGCGGTGGATGACGCAGAGGCGGTGGTCGGCATAATCAGTGGAAAAGATTACGCAACCACGTCCACAGTTGATCCAATAAGTGGTGATTCTGTTCGGAATTGTGCGTCAGGACGAACAGCCCAATGAAGAGCAGGACGAGCAGGCACCAGACAAAAATCATCTTCCGGAACGGAAGCATGCTCAGGTTGCTGAGCGTGGCGATAGGGCCAAGGTCGAGCGGACGCGGCGCCATTTTTGCCAATTGAAAATCCGGCCCCGCGCGCAAGTACGCCTCGCGCATGGCCTTGATGAATTCCTCCGGCCACGGCGGCGGATGCAAAAATTGCTCCTGCCATTTGCCCGGCATATCCACCAAAAGCAGCGCCAGGCGACCCCGGGTGGAAAGCATGTGGTTCGCGCCGACCGGCGCTTCCTGCAATACCTGGCCGAACCATTCGGTCACGACCAAATCCATTTCCTCAGCGGAGAGTTCAGTGGCTGAGAGATGCGCTTCCTGCGGCGCGCGGCGCATCGCGCGTTTCAAGACGTGAATGACCAGGCGGCCCAGCAGCACCTTGTTGCGGATGCGCAACGCGTGGAAGTAGCTTTCCACTTTCGCGTAAGCGGCATTCCATTCGTCGAGCGGCCGGCCCGCGATATTTCCGACGGGCTCCCCGCCGGCGCCCTGCACATTTAAGGCGGACTCCAGTGATAGGTCCATGTTTCGGTAAGAACCTCCTCTCCTTTTTGCAAAGTGCAACGGATATCGACCGGGTCCTGATTGTGGGGTTCCAACTTCAGCACGACGCGCCACGTGGCGTTGTAGGGATTGTAGAAAACTTCGCTATAAGGAATGCCCGCATTGGCGCTGCAACTCGTAATCGCCTGCGGCTTGTTTGATTCGGAAAACTGCTTCAGCTTCGGCCCCGCAAAATCAATCGCGAACTCGCGAATTTTCGCATCGCGCGGATCCACGCCCACCCGCGTCGCCACGGCACGATCCTTGTCGAAGTTCAATTTCATGTCGTTCTCGTTCGTTCCCCACAACAACGTGTAGGAGAACCGAAACGGCTGCAACGGCGCGGGCTGTTCCTTCGGATTCCAGAACGCCACGATGTTATCCAACCCTTCGTAATGCGTGGGCAATTCCACCAGATGAATCTCGCCTTCCTTCCAATCGCCAACCGGCTTCACCCAGACGCTGGGGGTTGTGTAATAGGCGTTGAACAAATCCTCGTAACTCGAAAAATTGCGCTCGCGCTGAATCAAACCGAAGCCGCCCGGGCTTTTTGCCGTAAAAACCTGGTGGCTCATCTGGGCCGGATTGTTCAGCGGCCGCCAAAGGATTTCGCCGTTGCCCATTTGCATCAACAGCCCGTCAGTGTCGTGAACCTCCGGACGGTAATCATCAAAGCGCTTCTCCG
>DASZPR010000478.1:0-3787 GCA_035550235.1 Verrucomicrobiia bacterium
TAAATGAATTGAACATCGCCGCAGGCATTCAATTCTTTCATTTGGTCGACGCTGGCGAGATTGTAGAGCAGGTCGGCGATGTTGTCGTTGGTGATGCTGAGAGGGCCAACGGTGATGCGCTCGTCACGCACGATGAGGAAGGGTGGGCTTTCGGGTAAAACATGCAATTCGCTGGCGTCGTCGTTCAGAAGCCGCTCCAACAAATGGTTCAGAGTGTACGAACGAGCCATGTGCCTAATTGCGGGCGGCCTTCGCGGAACCCGCTGTCTCCTTGGATTTATCCCACTTGGAGGCGGAGATGACGAGCTTTTCGCCGGCCGAGAGGGAGTGCCCACGGCCGAGAAGTTCCAAGCGAATGATTCGGTAAAGTTCGCCGTCGGTGAGAGTGCGCGCGGCCATGATTACGTAGGTGCGATTGTTGGCTTCGTCCACGACGACATTTTCGATTGCTTCGGTTTTAATAAGTAAATTCTTTCTGAATGTTAGAGGGTGGAGTTCCTTAAGAGAACTTTCATCCCACACAATAAGACCAAATGGGTGAATAGATAGTTATTTCTCAAAGTATGTGGGGTGAGGCGGTGTTTGATTGGTGGTGAAACGGGGCGAAAAATAATGTGATTGTGCTTGCGGGGCGGTTCCAACATGCGAGATTACTTTTGTATTATTATTCTTCATAAATCTCGCATCGGGCGCGACAACCATTTTTTCGCGCAGGGCTTGCAACAGACGGGACAACATTGAGCCGGCCTTTTTCTCCTCGCTCCTTTCACTCACGAGAGCCGCAGCATCGGCGAAATGGCAAAATCCGCGCGCGGGAAGTGCGCGTGATCGACGAGCTTAAACAGCAGTTGGGGGTCATGCCGCTGGATAAGGCGTTGCAACTGGCGCGCGCCAAGGGGCTCGATTTGATAGAAATCGCCGCGGCGGCCACGCCGCCGGTTTGCCGGATTGTGGATTATGGGAAATTTCTTTACGAAGAATCCAAGCGCAGCAAGGAAGCGCGTCCGACGGCGGGCAAGGTGAAGGAATTACAAATTTCCGCGACGATCGATCCCCATGACCTGGGGATCAAGCGGGATCATGCGATCCAATTTCTTTGCGCCGACATGAAGGTGCGGGTGAAAATGCGTTTTCGCGGGCGGCAGAAGGCGCACAAGGAAATTGGCGTGGAGGTGATGAATCGGTTCGTGAAGGAAGTGGCGCTTTATGGCCAGACTGATGGCCCGCCCAAAATGCTCGGCGATCGCGACCTGAATGTTTTTATTACGCCGTTGCCGCGAGCCAAGCGGGCGAAGAGTCCTTTTGGCGCGACGCCGCCTCCGGTGGAAAAAGAAGAGGACCAGGACGAGACGGCTGAGTGAAGCAACATCCGCCTCCTTACGTCGGCGGCTACAGTTTTACAAAAAACGTTCTAGGGAGTTGAACCGGTCGCTGTGGTTTGAAAGGAAAAGCCGTCCGGGTAGTCGCGGTCAACGCCGGCGGGTTTGAACCAATGCAGCGTGCCAGCAATCTGAAGTTCGGGGGCGGCCGAAGGAGACAGATTGATTGGGCGTGGAGGCGGAGGCGGTTGGTACGCGAAACCGATCCAGCCGAGGATTGCTCCGCGGTGGCCGTATAACGAGGCGTAAAACGGAAGGTGCGAACCGCACATAATTGTGTTTTGAGAATATCTGGTTCCGTCTCCCAGAACGCCCGTGATATGGGTGGCGTCGGTGAGCCGAATGGAAATCATGCCGGTTCCCGGAGCGGTGGGAGCCAGTAAGGCATTCGTGCTTCCCGCAAGGTTGATCGTGTATTTGCCGGAGGGAACCGGGCGGGGCGAATGTTTGGAAAGGAGAGTTGCCGGCTCGGAGGTCAATTCCGCAGTCCAGGCACCGTCACCAATGGTTCCGGTCCATGCCCGGTTGAAACCGCCAAACAGAAGTGACACGTTCAGGGCCGGCATTTTTTTTCGCACGATGGTTGCGCTGACAGTGCCTGAGGAAGAAACTTGAGCTGAGAAGGGATAACGTTTGCCAGCGAGAGTAATGGTGGCGCGGAGGGCTCCGTTGGTGGTGCTGTCGGCAGTGAAATAACCGCTGCTCTCGAAGGCGGGGTTGTTGGAGGACATGAACAAGCCTTCGAACTTGCCACCGGGATAAGCGCCGGCTCCCGAGACTGAGAACGCGCTGAAGCCGGAGGGGGAGTTTGTAATGTAGCCGTTGGGCATGAGCACAACCAGAGCCGGGTCCGTAGCATCTGAGCTGATGCTGACATCGCCAGCGTAGTCGGCCACGGCAGTTGGCTCGAACATAACAGAAAGAGACTCCCGCGCTCCGGGAGCGATGGTGTTTGGAAATCCAGAAAAAAAACCGTCGGGAACGAAGACGTTGCTGATGGTCACCGGTGTGTTGCCGATGTTTGTCAGGATTAATATAGATGCGTTGAAGGTTCCGACCGGCACGCGTCCAAAATTCAGATTCAGGCTATGGGAAAGCGGCGGCCAGGTGCCGACGCCGGACATGAATATCGAATTCGACCCGCCGTTGGCGTTGGAATCCACGAACAGGTAACCTTGGAAATCCAAGTCGTTTGAGCCGCCGTTGATCGCAGTTCCCAGTGGTGTGAAGGTAATCGGAACAAACTCGGCCGCGCCCGGTTCAATCGGGCCTGAGAAGTTTCCGGCAAAATCCACCTGTACGAGTACTGGCTCAGGAGGATAATACAGATTGCTGATGGTGAGGACGGAGTTGCCGAGGTTGGAAATTATCAAAGTGCGCTGTGAAGACGTGCCGAGCGGTATCCGGCCGAAATCCAAATCGCCACTCAACGAAATGATGCGGGTTTGGGCGGAAGTGACTGCGGGTGAAACGATGGCCAAAGTGAGGAGGAACAAAATCCTGACGATGAACCAAGTGAGACGAAGGTAGTGGCTCCGATTTTCCATAACGTTGGATTCCTAAACTCCTGACTTATACTAGAGCGGTTAAAGAAATACTGTAGCCATTCGGGGAAGGGAATTGAAAGGGCGGTCTTTTTGGTTTTTGGCTTCGTTTCGGCTCAGTTACAGGGTTATTCAAACCTGCTCCTTCGCCGAAGCCTCGCCAAAAACCAAAAATCCTCGCTCCGAAATGGCTACAGTATTTTTTTAACCGCTCTAGGCTATGAAAGCAGATGGGCGGATTTAAGGCAATCAGATTGTATCTGACGGTCCGGGCTCAATGAAACATCGGCAAGGGGGCAGTAATGCCCTGCTTAAGACAATTTGTGCGGCGCTCAGAGAGTTGCCGCTACATGGGTTCAATCCAGTTTTTTCACCCAGATGTTGCGGACGGAGACTTTGGTGATGGCTTCGATTTCGATGCCGAAATAGCCGGGCTGGTTGTTGGAGGAGTTCGGGTCGTCGTCGATGTCGATGGCCATGAGCTGGCCGTTGACGATGTGCATGCAGACGGGGCCGCGGGCGATGACGGTGTATTGGTTCCAGTCGTTGGTCTTCACGAATTTGCCGAGGTCGGCGCGGTCGCCGATGGTGCCCATGAGGCGTTTTTTCTTCGCGCCAAAATTTTCCACGATCTGGCCGCGCCAGGCGATGATGCGCATGGGCGTGTTCTCGGAATAAAATTGACCGGTGTAAACGCGGCTGGGCCAGAAGTCGGCCTGCGGGCCGGTCATCATCCAGTTGAGGTTCACGGGGCCGACGTTGGAGGTGACGACGGGGCTGATGGGCGCGAGCCAGGGGATGCCGGTCTGGCTGCGGTATTGAAAGCCGGTGCCGCCGTTGCCGAGGACTTTGATTTCGAATTTG
>DASZPR010000479.1:0-8039 GCA_035550235.1 Verrucomicrobiia bacterium
TGACCACGGGCACAGCGGCTTCAGGAAATGGAGCGTTCACCCTTGGCGGCGGGCGCTTGATCTGCACGAATATTTCCGTGGGCAGCGGTTCCGCAAATGGTTCCGGCACGCTGATCCTCAATGGCGGCATTCTCCAACCGGGCACGAACACCGCGGCGTTGTTCAAACAGAACAATCTCGTGCCGCTGACCAACAACGTGCAGGCCGGAGGCGCGATCTTCGACACGGCTGGCTTCAATGCGACTGTCAACTGGCCGCTGCAGACCGACCCGGCGCTGGGTGGCGCTCCGGATGGCGGTTTGGTGAAACTGGGCAACGGCACCCTGACGTTGAGCTCACCGAATACGTATAACGGCAACACGCTCGTGGGCGGCGGCACGCTGCTTATCAACAGTCTCCAGGGTCCGGGCCTGGTGATTGTTTCCAATGGCGCGACGCTTGGCGGCAACGGCGTCATCAGCAACAATGTCACTGTGAACGCCGGCGGGGCGCTGGCGCCCGGCAACAACGCCATCGGTACCTTGACGGTCGTGGGTAATGTGAGCCTCGCGGGTACGACGACGATGGAAGTCGACAAGACGTTGGGCACGAACGACCTCCTGTTGGCCACGAACGGCACCCCGACCACTATTACTTATAGCGGCACGCTGAACGTGACGACGGTGGCCGGCACGCTGGCGGCCAACGATACGTTCAAATTGTTTAGTGCGAGCAATTACGTGGGCTCGTTCAGCGCCATTAATCCGGCAAACGTCACTTGGAACACGAACAACCTGAATGTTGATGGAACGCTGACGGTGGTTTCCGTCGCGCCGTCTGGCCCGACGACCAACGCGTCGATCACGAAGATCACATTATCGGGTTCGAACCTGTTGGTGCACGGCACGAACAACAATGTGCCGAACAACGTAGGGAATTTCGTGGTGTTGACCTCGACGAACCTGGCGACGCCGCTCGTCAATTGGAAGGCGGTTTCGACGAATGCCTATAACAATGACGGAACGTTCGACTTCAGCAGTCCGATTGTTCCGGGAGTTCCGCAGCAGTTCATTGACGTGAAAGCGGCGCAGTAAGGCCGGTTTACTGGATTGCTGACACCCGCCGGGCAATGTGAATTGCCCGGCGGTTTTGTTTGTGACGTTTGGCCTTCAAGCGGTTGGCACGCCGACCGCCTGAAGGCGGAACTACAAACCGGGGAATCACGCCACAGCGCGACATTCGAACCAGCGGGCCGCAAATTTCCTTTTCTTCGACGTGTTTACGACTATCCTGCTGCGCTCGGATTTTGCATTAAGGGCCGAGCGGGAGTTTGAGATTTGGATTAAGGTTACACGATGGACGCAGCGCATATTAGAAATTTCAGCATCATTGCCCATATCGATCATGGGAAGACGACGCTTTCAGACCGGCTTTTGCATCTGACGGGCACCATCGCCACGCGCGACATGGAGGCGCAATTGCTCGACTCGATGGATCTCGAGCGTGAGCGGGGCATCACCATCAAGGCGCATCCCGTGACGATGCTTTACAAGGCGCGCAACGGCGAGACCTACGAGTTGAACCTGATCGATACGCCCGGCCACGTGGATTTTTCCTATGAGGTGTCGCGCAGCTTGAGCGCGTGCGAAGGGGCGTTGCTGGTCATCGATGCCGCGCAAGGCGTCGAGGCGCAAACGGTGGCTAATTATCACCTCGCCGCGAAGTTGAACCTGGAAATTATTCCGGTCATCAACAAGATCGATTTGCCGCACGCGAATGTGCCGCAGGCAAAACAGCAACTGGAAGACGTGCTCGCGTTGCCATCCGAAACGGCCATTCCGTGCAGCGCCAAGGAAGGCATCGGCATCGAGGATATTTTGGAAGCCATTGTGGCACGCGTTCCGCCGCCGAAACCGACTGGCGCGCCGACGTTGCAGGCGCTCGCGTTCGATTCTTATTTCGACACTTACAAAGGCGTGGTCACGCACGTCCGCGTTTTCAACGGTGAATTGAAACCTGGGATGCAGGTCAAGCTGTTGCACTCCGGAAAAAATGTCGAGGTGAAGGAAGTCGGCAGTTTCAATCCCAAGCCGTTCATCCGCGAGAAATTGGAAGTGGGGGAAACGGGTTATTTCACGGCGAATATTAAAAGCGCTGCGGAAGTGAAAATGGGCGACACCATCACTGACGCGCGCAATCCCTCGCCGGTGCTGCCGGGTTTCAAAGAGATTCACCCGATGGTGTTCAGCGGCATTTATCCGATCAACACGGCGGACTACGAGCAATTGAAATCGTCGATGGCGAAATTGAAGCTGAACGATTCCGCGTTTGTTTATTCTTCGGAAACGTCGGTGGCGCTCGGGTTCGGTTTTCGCTGCGGTTTCCTGGGATTGTTGCATTTGGAAATCGTGCAGGAGCGCCTCCGCCGCGAATACAGCATGGATATCATCGCGACGTATCCGAGCGTGGTTTACAAAGTGTATCTCTCGGACCGCACGATGAAGGAAGTGGACAATCCGGCGTTCATGCCGGACGTGACGCACATCGACAGGATCGAGGAGCCGATGGTGAAGGCGTTCGTGATTTGCCCGAACGAAAACATTGGCGACATGATGGCGTTGATTTCCGAAAAACGCGGGACGGTGGACCACACGGAGACGCTGGATTCGAAGCGCGTCATGTTGACGAGCCTGATCCCGTTGAACGAAATCCTGATTGATTTCCATGACCGCATTAAAAGCATCACGCGCGGTTTCGGTTCCATGGATTACGAGCCGTCGGATTACCAGGAGAGCGACATGGTGAAGCTCGATATGCTGGTGAACGCCGAACCGATGGACGCCTTTTCGTGCATCGTGCATCGCACGAAGGCGGAGGGCAGGGGACGCGCGCTGGCGGAGAAGTTGAAGGAAGTCATCCCGCGCCAGCAATTCGCGGTGAAAATTCAGGCGGCAATCGGCGGAAAAATTGTGGCGTCGGAAACCATCAGCGCGTTTCGCAAAGACGTGACCGCGAAATGCTACGGCGGCGATATCTCGCGCAAACGCAAGTTGCTAGAGAAACAAAAAGAAGGCAAAAAGCGGATGAAATCCATCGGCAACGTGAACATTCCGCAGGAAGCGTTTATTGAAGTGCTGAAGGCGTGATCCAAAATTAAACAGAAGGCAACAAAGGGAACGAAGGGCAGGGGATGGTGTTAAGAGCGGCGCGCACGGAGTGAGGCGCCCTACCCGCGGCTGAAGATTTTATGAATTTGAACTGGCTGACGTCCAAAACGGTTCGTGAAGCGAACACGATGTGCAAGCATGTCCATAAATTGCTGCAGCATCAGCGCGACATCCTTTCACCGAAAGCCATCAGCGAGGTCGAGGCTTCGATGAAAGATCTTCAGCAAGCCACGGTCGGAAAAATCGACAAGGCCGCGTTGGAAAAGAAAATGGACGCACTCGAGGAAGCCGCCAACAAGTGGATCAAGCCGTATCCGAACGCCGCCTGGCGCGAGAATGTGGAAGTGCTGCTGGTGGCGCTGGCGGTGGCGATGGGCATTCGCACGTTTTTTCTGCAACCGTTCAAAATCCCGACCGCCTCGATGCAGCCGACGCTGTTCGGAATCACCGCGAAGGATTTGTTGGTCGACACTACTTATCACCGGCCGACGGGCTGGGGTGCGGTCAAGGATTGGTTCGGCGGCGCCACGTATCTTTCGTTCAAGGCGGACCAGGACGGCACGTTTGACGGCGTGAGCAAACCGCTGCGGTTCCTGATTTTTAACATCAAGCAAACGCTTTGGTTCGCCGGCAAGCCGCACAATTTCTGGTTTGTGCCGGACACCGGCGGCGGCATGCCTTTGCAATTGAGCCTGCCGCAAACCCTCCAGGCGATGTTCATGAACCTGCCGGCGGCAACCGACGTCCCATCCGATTTGGAGCTCCGCATGGGACTTCTGCGTGGAACGGTAATTCATCGCGGTGACGACGTGCTGAATATGAAAATTATCAGCGGCGATCATTTATTCATCGACCGGGTGAGTTACAATTTTCTGCCGCCGGGCCGTGGCGATATTGTCGTGTTCCAGACCAAAGGCATACCCGAGGAAAAACGCTCTCAGTTTCACATTCCGGCCGACGAATTCTATATCAAGCGCCTCGTGGGCCTGGGCGGCGAGACACTGTCGATGAAACAGGATTATATGGTAACCGACGCGCCTAACGGCTTGGGCAACGTCCCGGCGTGCCATTTGGTGATTAATGGAAATCCTTTATCGGCCTCCACACCGCATTTTCAGAATTTATATGCCAACGCCGCCAAACAGCCGCCCGTGCAGGAACTGAAATATCAGCCGGATCATTATTACGGTCACGCCAGCATTCCGGATCGCCCCGAATTTACCCCGGTTTTATCAACGACAAGAGATTTTCAGATTCGCCCCGGCTATCTTTTCGTGATGGGCGATAATACGATGAACAGCCTGGACTCGCGTTATTGGGGAGATTTTCCAACAACCCAGGTTATCGGCAAAGCATTCTTCGTTTACTGGCCGTTCAACGAACGGTTCGGGATGCGGTATAATCATTAGAACCGGAAATCACTCAGGTTTTGTTGGAGATATATTTAATGTTGCACAATGTTTGTTATATTCAATTAGGCCGTCATTATTGGACTTCTACGGACTGGACACCTGATGTCTGAAAACCCGTGTTAGAACCGGCATGTTCTGCGCTAGGCCGGTTTAGCGACCAGCCCCCGGCTTTGGAATAACCCAAAGCCGGGAACCCCAGCGCGAACAGCGCAACATGGTAAAAATAAATGTCGAAGAAGCAGCAAAGCTCGCCAGCATCCGGCAAAATATAATCCTCTACTGTGAACCGATGCCGGACTTGATCGCGGTTCACGGTTCACACTCCATCGGTTCCGTTTCGCTCGCCTTGGGAAAGTGTCTTTCGTGGGTAGGAGCGACCGTGGACGATTACTCACTGATTCAGCCATTGCCCGGAGCCGCGCCCGTGCCACGCGTAGCTGACATTGGAGAACGTCTGCGCGTGGCTGGTCTCGAAATCATGCACAAGCCGTCTACGGGCGAATTGCAACGCACCATCGACGTTCTAAAACGTCAGGTTCAAACCCTCACTGAGTTGGCGAAAATTCAGGCGGAGGGCAAGCGATGAAAGAGCAGCGTTTTTTTCCGGTATCGGTTCAAGGAGTTCCGGGCGTTCTGGATATTTCAACCATGCGTTTTGCTCCGTTCGAAAGCACGTCAGAAATTTACGACGCATCTGCCCGATGCAATGTTGACACTTCGCGGTTCGACCTCATGACAAATTGTGAGCTTACAATGGACATGAGGACAAAGAAAGGAGCCGAAGATGAAGAGCCCACGATAGATGATTCCGTAAAATTCTGCCCTGACTGCGAGACGCCAAATCAATTTGGCGAGCTTTGCTCCCGTTGCATTCGGGACCGCGAATTAGAAGGTGGCGCCCAATGATCGCCACCGCAACAGAGCAGGGCGTTTCCCCCGCCCCTTCAATCCGCATCCTCGAAACCCGTTGCGCGTGGTGTGACGACGAGGCCGGAATCCATGAAACCGGCGACAACATCACGCATCAAATTTGCCCGCGTCACCTTGTCGGCAATCTGGTTTTTAACGGACAACAACACACCTTCGAAGCTCTCTACTACACGTTAATCGGAATTCTTGCGGAGGAGGAACGATGAAACAATTTAGCATCGGTCAATTTCAAACCGAACGGGGACAGGTGACCGCTTTCGTTACGATACGACCCGACAAGCTGCGCGATTTAGTAAACCGTGCAGCCACAAAAAAGCATCGGCAATCCAAGCTTCATTTTGGCGCAATTGTCATTGAGGTGTTGCCTCTGCAAAAAGAAACGATGCCCCTGCCATTGTCAGAATCTGAAATAGAAACGTTGGCAGAAAATTCCTGAACCTCCTTCCCCATCATGCAAATAGAATCACGCTGGCGAGACGACGAAATTCTTTTCGACGTTTATTTTCCTCCGAAATGGTCTGGTTATCGCACTGCTTTTTGGTGCCTACGCCACCGCATCGGAATTCACATTGTTCATTGCGTCGACCATGACGGCACTTTTTTTAGAATCTCAGTCGTCACGTTTGGAGCGTTCCAAGCAATTCCAACATTCAAGATAAAATGACCTCCACCGAACGCGCCGAACTGCTGACAGACCTTTACGCGCTTCGCTCTCACTGCGAGGCGGTTCACAAAATCACCGCCAAGTATGGCATGGGCCGCGTAGCCGTCGACGTATCGACGGCACGCGAGAACATCACCGAAGCAATTTCAACACTCGAAAAAAATGCAACTACAACTGAACCTGATTTTAGCTCTGCGACCACCGAAAAATCTTCCAGACCCCAAAGCGGAACCTTACCGCGTTGAGCTCGCCAAATCCGAGCGGGCCATTCTCGGACTCGTGCGCGAAGCCGTGGAATGTCCAACGCCCGCCAAGCTCCAACGCGTCGAGACGGCCATCGTCATGATGCACCGGGACCTGCAAACACTTCATTTCGTGGAATCCGAATTGTGCCATGAGCAAAGTCAAACTGCCTGAGATATTTTTCGCGCTCAACGGCGGTAGCTACTTCATGGAATTGATACCGGGGAAATTCGTTCCCCTGTCGAGTTCTGACGTTAAAAGTCATCTGCAATTGCAGGGGCACAACACCGATTTAAAAAACGACGAGGGGTTGAGCCACGGCAACGAAATCATTGCCAAGGCGCAAATTCACAAATACGTCGACTACGCCGGGCCGCTCGCCGGATACGAAGCCGGGTTCTATACGATGCCGGGCAATAAACGCGTGCTGGTGACCGATTCAGTGCGACCGGTGAAGCCGGGCAAAAGCAAAAAGTGTCCGCGGATCGAAACGTTTCTCGGTGAACTGTTCGATAATCAGGGCGAATACGTGCTGGCGTGGCTCAAGATTGCGTTGGAATCGCTCCTGCGCGGTAACTTCATGCCCGGGCAATTGCTCGTGCTGGCGGGCCCGCCCGGCTGCGGTAAAACGTTTTTCCAATGGTTCGTTACTCAGCTATTGGGAGGCCGGAGCGCGAAGCCCTACCGCTACATGACCGGCCAGACGCAATTCAACTCCGATCTGGCACAAGCGGAACATTTGCCCATGGGCGATGTTGCCGCCTCCTACGACATCCGAAGCCGTAAAAATTTCGCGTCGCAGATTAAGGAATTTTGCGTCGAGCCGGAAATGTCCATTCACGGCAAAGGAAAGGAAGCCATCACGCTGCAAACGTTCCGACGCCTGACTCTCAGCGTGAACGATGAACCGGAGCACCTGTTGATTATTCCGCCCCTGGACAATGACATTTCGGACAAAATTATTTTGACGAAGTGCAATCACGCGACGCTGAGCGAAGACCGGAACGAAAACCAAGCTGAGTTTTTGGGAGAGCTTCCCGCGTTCGCGGCCATGCTCGCCGATTGGAAAATTCCCAAGGCCATCAAAGATTCCCGCTTCGGTGTCCGTGCGTTTCATCATCCCGATTTGCTCGACGTGGTGGAGGGTAGCGCCCCGGAACATCAATTACTCAGCATCATCGACGAGGTTCTCTGGGCGAATGACACGAAAGAGGATGTCAGTTTTTGGAAAGGAAGTGCGGAGCAATTAAAGGTTCGATTGATGAATACTCCGCACGCTTCGACAATTTCCCGTTTGTTGTACTGGCCAGCGGCATGCGGGACATATCTAGCGCGACTCAAACAAAAAATGCCCAAGCGGTTTGTCGCGACTAAGAGCAAAGGAAAAACCGGTTGGGTGATATGGAAGGAAAATAATAATGCTGACTGACTACAAATGCCCCGGCTGTGGCCGTGGCGCGACCATCACGAGCCAAGGGGATTTGCCTTTGGCCATCGTGGACAACGGAGTGACGGAAATCGAAATTGGCGGGGTGAAATATCCGCTGAAAAACGACAGGGGTGAAACCCTGAAAAACGTTTTGAACGGCAAAGCGGAATATTGGACGCCGCCGCCGATTCCCGCGCCTCCGAAAATCGCCGAAG
>DASZPR010000480.1:0-5849 GCA_035550235.1 Verrucomicrobiia bacterium
ATAGAGATTATCCTTAAACTCATCGTAGTTGTTCGAGAAACCATGAATACGACAGAGCCAAATAACGCAGGGATTGAGCAGGGGAATGCCGAGTCATGGCTGGAAATGGTTCGTCGGCAGGTTGGCTCGTTGGATTTCGGCGTCGTGCAGATAGTGGTGCATGGCGCGCGGGTGGTTCAAATCGAACGCACAGAAAAGATCAGGCTGGAAACCCCATTGCGACCGCAAAGTGAGGGCACTAGCTTCGCCCGCCAGACCTCTGGAGGCAGACGCGGAAAAAACGGCTGACGACCAGTTCGAACTGGAGAGACGCTGCAACAAACATTATGAAACGAAAATATACACTCGTCGGAATATTGATTGCAGGTGGATTGGTTGGCGCTCAACAAGTACGCGCGGATGCGACCACGGATGCCATTAACGATTTGAAGCAACAGATCGAGGCGCTCGACCAAAAAGTGCGCGTGCTGGAGCGGGAGAAGGAACTCGACACGGAAGCGGCGGATGCCAAAGCCAAGGATACCCCGAAAATTGTCGTGGGTGAGAAAGGCCTGAGCGTCAGTTCCGCAGACACCAATTTCGTGTTTCAACTGCACGGCCTGGTGCAGGTGGACAACCGCACGTTTTTTGGCGACCGGGACAATCACGACAAAAGCATCCAGGGTAATGACGGTTTCCTGTTGCGTCGCGCCCGGCCAATTTTTTCGGGCACACTCTACAAGGACTTTGATTTTATGTTTGTGCCGGACTTCGGCGGCAGCTCGGTGCAAATTTTCGACGCTTATTTGAACTACCGTTACGCCCCCTGGTTGCAAGTGCGCGCTGGCAAATTCAAAGTGCCGGTCGGGTTGGAGCAGTTGCAGTCGGACCCGGTTACCTATTTCAACGAGCGTGCGTTGCCGACGGGTCTCACACCGAATCGCGACATCGGTTTTCAACTGTGGGGTGAGGTGGCGAATGGCCGGCTCAGTTACGCCGCGGGCATTTTCAACGGCGTGGGCGACGGCCGCAGTACGGCCAACGCGGATTTCGAGGATCATCGTGAATTTGCCGGGCGCATCTTTTTGCAACCTTTCCGGGGTACGAAGGTGACCGCGTTGCAAAACCTCGGGTTCGGCGTCGGCGGCAGTTGGGGAAATGTTTCCTCGAACGCCACCGGCTTGTCCAGCGGGTTCCTGACCGACGGCCAGGAAACGTTCTTTACCTACACAAACGGCGTGGTAGCCGCAGGCCAGCATTGGCGTGTCTCTCCGCAGGGATATTATTATTGGGGGCCGTTCGGGTTGCTGGGTGAATATGTGATTTCGGACCAGGAAGTCAAAAAAGGCGCGGCGTCGGCGGACCTCCAGAATACCGCGTGGCAAATCGCCGCCGGCTGGGTGCTCACGGGTGAAGACGCGTCTTATACCGGTGTCACTCCAAGACATCCGTTCAACCCGCGCGCAAATCAATGGGGTGCCCTGCAACTGGTGGCTCGGTATGCGGACCTGGACGTCGATGATAACGCGTTTCCAATTTTCGCCAACCCGGCGGCTTCGGCCTCCGAAGCCAAGGCCTGGGCCGTGGGCTTGAACTGGTATTTGAACAAAAATATTCGCGTGAATACCAGCTTCTCGCGCACGACGTTTGAGGGTAAGCTCAATCCCACCGTGGCCACCGTGGCGCGGCAGCCGGAAGAGGTGGTTTTCACACGGGTGCAACTGTCATTTTGATGAGACAATTTACTAACTTTCAACTCCAACAACGCATGAAAATATTTTTGAAAACATTCGTAGTGCTGCTGGCGATGTCAGTGGCGGCGTACGCTCCGGCGAAAGAGATCAAATTGTTGAACGTATCCTACGATCCAACCCGTGAGTTGTATCAGGACATCAACGCCGCGTTTGCCAAACAGTGGAAGGACAAGACCGGCGACACGGTGACCATCCAGCAATCGCACAGCGGTTCAGGCAAGCAGGCGCGGGCGGTGATTGACGGCCTGGAAGCAGATGTGGTGACGCTCGCGCTGGCGTACGACATCGATGCTATTGCCGACAAGAGCGGTCTGATTGCGAAGGATTGGCAAAAGCGTCTGCCGGACAATAGCACGCCTTACACCTCCACCATTGTCTTCCTCGTGCGGAAGGGAAATCCCAAGGGCATTAAGGATTGGGATGATCTGATCAAGCCCGGTGTCGCGGTCGTGACACCGAATCCGAAGAGTTCGGGCGGGGCGCGATGGAATTATCTGGCCGCATGGGGCTATGCGCTGAAGAAGAATAATAACAGCGAAGCCAAGGCGAAGGAGTTTGTCACCAAGCTGTTCCAGAACGTGCCGGTCCTGGATACCGGTGCGCGTGGCGCGACGACGACCTTTGTGCAACGGGGTATTGGCGACGTGTTGATTGCGTGGGAAAATGAAGCACTGCTTTCGCTCAAGGACAGTGGTGACAAATTTGAGATCGTGGTCCCTTCGATCAGCATTTTGGCGGAACCGCCGGTGGCCTGGGTGGACAAGGTGGTGAAACGGCGCGGCACCGCCGAGGTGGCGAAGGCTTACCTGGAATTCCTTTACACGCCGGAAGGCCAGGAGATTGCGGCGAAAAACTTTTACCGCCCTCGTTTGCAGGAAGTGGCGCAGAAATATGCCAGTCAGTTTCCCAAGCTGAATCTGTTCACGATCGATGAGCTGTTCGGCGGCTGGCAGGCGGCGCAGAAGAAGCACTTCGATAACGACGGCATTTTCGATCAAATCCAACTCGACAACCGCTGAATACTATGGAGGCAGTCATGAAATCGACAGCCATTCGATCCTGGCGGCCGCCTCGCGAGAGGCGGCCGGTTGAACGGCTCCTGGCGCCGCTGGACGCGGTAGCGGAAAGTTCGCCGCGTTTCATCAGCAAGTCGCTCGGCCAATTCGAAAATGGCGGGCGCACCTATACGCTACCGCGATTCGTTTATCTCGGCGCGAAAGGCGGTGGGGACACGATTCGCATTGGCATTCTCGCAACGATTCAAGGCGATGAACCGGAAGGCTCGCTCGCGCTGGCGCGATTGGTGGATGTGCTCGAAAGCAACCCGGAAATCGCGAAGGGTTACGCGCTCTTTCTGTATCCCGTGTGCAATCCGACTGGCTTCGAAGACAACACGAGTTATTCGCGCACGGGAAAAAATCTGGACCAGGAATTCTGGAAGAACACAGCGGAACCGGAGGTGCGCTACCTGCAATCCGAAATCTGGATGCACGCCTTCGATGGCATCATCACTTTGCGGAGTGATAATGCCATTAGCGGTCTCCGCGGTCATGCCGGTGGGGCGATTTTGTCCGAGCATTTGCTGGAGCCGGCCTTGCGCGAGGCAGAGCAAATTGTGCCGCGTGAGGGCGTGCGCGCGATTGAAACCGGCAACGCTGGATTGATCAAATCGCCGGCTGGCTTGCGCCGTCCGCCTTTTGAAATCGTTTTGCAAACGCCGAGGCGTGCGCCGTTGCACCGGCAGGTGGATGCGTTCGTGGCGGCACTGCGGACCATCCTGGTGGAATACCGCTATCTTATTGCCATCGCACAAAATATTTAGAAAACAACTTAGTGAATTGCTTCGCGGGTGCGCGTTGGTTATTTTCCGACGAATCGGAAAAATAATCGGCGCGCCCGCTCTTATCTAATGGCCACTCGAAAATTCAACGCACTGCCCGGCTTTGGCCTGACCATGGGCGTGACCGCATTTTTCCTGACGGTCATGGTGCTCATACCGTTTGCGGCACTCGTGATTCGCGCCTGCGGACTTTCCTGGCACGATTTCTGGAAACTGGCGACCAACGCCCGGGCGATGGCGGCGTATAAACTGACGTTTGGCGCGTCCTTCTTCGCGGCGGTGGGCAACGTGATTTTTGGAACCCTGCTCGCGTGGGTATTGGTTCGTTACGAATTTCCCGGCCGGCGCATTATCGATGCCATGGTGGATTTTCCCTTTGCGCTGCCGACCGCGGTGGCGGGATTGACGCTCGCCAATCTGTTTGCGGAGAACGGATGGCTGGGAAAATTTCTGGTGCCGCTCGGCATCAAAGGCGCGTTCACTCCGCTGGGTGTGGTCATTGCGCTGACCTTTGTGGGCATGCCGTTCGTGGTGCGCACGCTACAGCCGGTGCTGGAGCATCTCGAAAGGGAAGTGGAAGAAGCCGCGGCCACACTGGGTGCGGGGCGCTTGCGCACGTTCGTGAGCGTGATTGCGCCAACGCTGCTGCCGCCGGTCTTGACGGGCTTCGCGCTGGCTTTTGCCCGCGCCGTCGGTGAATACGGTTCCGTGGTGTTCATTTCGAGCAATAAACCTTTTGGCGGCGAAATCGCTCCCTTCCTCATCATGATGCGCCTGGAGCAATACGATTACACCGGCGCCATTGCCCTGGCCGTGGTGTTGCTGGTGATTTCATTCATCCTGCTGGCAGTGATCAACGTGCTCGAGCAGTGGGCGAGCCATTTCCAGAGTTAACATGGCCGGCAACGTCAAAAAGAAAGTCAACGGCGACTCGCACCGCCAATCCCGGCGCGGGACGGAGGAATCACCGATTGTGAAGTGGGTGCTCATCAGCATCGCGCTGGCGTTCTGCATGGTGTTTTTGTTGCTGCCGCTGGTGAATGTGTTTGCCCAGGCGTTGGGGCAGGGAGTAAAGGCGTATTTTATCGCGCTGAGCGATCCCGATTCATGGGCCGCGATCCGGCTGACGTTGATTGTGGCGGCGATCAGTGTACCGTTGAATGTGGTCTTTGGTGTCTGCGCGGCGTGGGCCATCGCGAAATTTAATTTTCGCGGAAAATCGATGCTCATCACGCTCATCGACCTGCCATTCTCGGTTTCGCCCGTGGTCGCCGGCTTGATGTTTGTGGTGCTGTTCGGAATGAACGGGTTTCTGGGGCACTGGCTGCAAGACCATCCGTTGCATCTGTTCGGCAAAGAGTATGAAATTAAAATTATTTTTGCGATTCCCGGCATTGTGCTGGCCACGATGTTTGTGACCTTCCCGTTCGTGGCGCGCGAATTGATACCGGTCATGCAGGCGACAGGCACGGAGCAGGAGCAAGCCGCATTGACGCTCGGAGCGAGCGGGTGGACGACGTTCTGGCATGTGACGCTGCCTTCGGTGAAGTGGGGATTGATCTATGGCATTATTCTTTGCAACGCGCGCGCAATGGGGGAATTTGGCGCGGTATCGGTCGTGTCCGGCCACATTGTTGGGCACACGGAAACGATGCCGTTGCGGGTGCAATCGCTTTACGAAGGCGGTTCGGCGGCATCCGGCGCCGCGGCCTTTGCGGTGGCGAGCCTGCTGGCGCTGCTGGCGCTGGTGACGCTGGGCCTCAAGACATTGCTGGAATGGAAACAAGCGCGCGAGTATGAACGCGCGCAACATGCGCTGGCGCCCATACAAGAGGAGCGCAAGTTTCCCAGCCCGGAAGATTTCAGATGAGCATCGAACTCAGAAACGTAACCAAACAATTCGGCGGTGTTGCTGCCGTCAAAAACATCTCCTTCACGGTCAATGAAGGCGAGTTGATGGCGTTGCTGGGCCCAAGCGGCGGCGGCAAGACCACGGTGCTGCGCATGATCGCCGGCCTCGAAATGCCGACGAGTGGCGACGTGTTCATTCGCGGCCAGCGGGTCAATGATGTTTCGGTACGGGAACGCAATATTGGTTTTGTTTTCCAGAACTACGCGTTGTTCAAAAACATGACCGTTTCTAAAAACATTGCGTTCGGCCTGAAAATAAAAAAATGGAAACGCGCCGATATCGTTGCGCGAGTGGAAGAATTGGTGAAGCTCTTTGGCCTGCAAGGTTTGGAAAAGCGCTATCCGCACCAGCTGTCCGGCGGCCA
>DASZPR010000481.1:0-2042 GCA_035550235.1 Verrucomicrobiia bacterium
CCGCGATGAGAATCCAGGATTTTTTATTCATACGCCTTTGAACAGGACGGCCGTTTCGACCGTCGAACCATCTGCTTAGACGCGGCAAGGAGTCGAAATGTTATGAAAATAAAAAGCAAATGCACAGGGGGCGAGCGGCGGCTTGCTTTTACTTTGATTGAATTGCTGGTGGTCATCGCCATCATTGCCATCCTGGCGGCCATGTTGTTGCCCTCCCTCAGCCGTGCCAAAGGGTCGGCGCAACGCATTTCCTGCCTGAATAATCTCCGCCAACTGGGGATTGCCACTGCCATGTATGTCACTGACAGCCAGGATTTTTATCCACCGCGCAGCAGCCAAAGCCGTTGGCCGGATCGTTTCTACGACAATTACGGCAAAAACTTGAAATTGTTGCTATGTCCCAACGACCATTACGATCCGAATAACAACCCAGCTTATCCCTACAGCATTGGCTCCAGTCCCTCCAATAACATCGCCGATGCCTCAGTCCGCAGTTTCTTCATCAATGGATTTAACGACTTTTTCTCCGACAAATCCGGCATTGCGGTGCAGGACTTTGGAAATCTGAGTTCATTCATGGTGACCAACACCATCGGCATACGGCAATCGGACATCATTCACCAGAGTGACACGATTATTCTGGGAGAGAAAATGTACGATCACGGCGACTATTACATGGACATCGGGGAACCTTCCTCGGGAGCGGGCGGCTCGGGTATTGGCAACGATTGGTCGGGCATTCTCGAGCAGAGCCGTCATGAGAGCCGCGGTCCCGGGACTGCCACTGGCGGATCGAATTATACTTTCGCGGATGGCAGCTCACGGTACATCAAATACGGCCAATCCTTGTGGCCGCTGACCATGTGGTGCATCAGCGACGCCAATCGGACCTATTACGCGTATAAATCACCTGGGCTGCCTTGATTCAATTGAAAGGGGCGCAGAGGACCGGGCCTCGCGATTCACATTAGCGCTCGAAAATGGTTCACTGTTTAGTATCTCCGCACGCCTTTTTGTTCGACCCCGGGGGCGCGGCCGCGCTCCCAAATCAACTATAAATTCGTCAAAGTCAGATTGACGTAAGTTTTTTGTAATAAGCAATTTGTGTTGCTACAGCTTCCGTAAGGTTCGCTTCCGGGTTATTCCGCTAATTCAACCTGTATTCAAAGGTGCGATTTTTAGGTTGGACATTTTCGGAGAAGTAACCGACTAGTTATCACCCACCCGCCCCGGGGTCGGCATATATCACACCGTCCAGGGCAAACAAAACAAACATAGGCGGGCGGGCGACCAATTATTTGCAGGTATGGATGAACCACAAACTCAGGGCGCTGCTCCTCCGAAACCAAATGGAGGAACCAATGACCATTCAAAAGAACCTTCACTCTGGCAGCGCCCCCCGGCCATCATCATCGGCACGCTCGTCCTCGCGGCGCTCTTGATTTGGGCCGGCCGAGCGGTGGCGCGGAGTTTTTCGCATGAGAGCACGGACGACGCTTTTCTCGCCGCGGACATTGTTTCTGTTTCGCCGAAAGTTTCCGGCCAGGTCACGCAGGTTTTCGTCGTCGACAACCAGGTGGTGAAGGCCGGCGATCCCCTGGTGCAGATCGATCCGCGTGATTTCGAAACCGCCATGGCCCAAAAGAAAGCCGCGCTGTCAGCGGCGAATGCGAATACCAACGTCATTGAATCCAGTTTTGAAATGCTCGGAGTTCAGGTCACCACCGCCGAAGCCACTTTCCAACAATCCAAAGCCGAAGCTGATGCCGACCAGGCGAGGGCGGAAAAGGCCGCATCCGATTTGAAGCGCGCGGAGGATTTGATCCAGCGCAAAATCATCGCACCGCAGGAGTATGACACCGCCAAAGCCGCGGCCGACGCGGCGACCAATACGTTGAGAGCCAGCCAGGCGAAGGCAGCGAGCGATAAATCGAAGATTGACGAGGCAAAAGCGGAATTGGATGCGGGCCGCAGCGCCCTCAGCCGCGCGCTCGCGCAGGCCAAACAGGCGTCCGTGGATGTGGACCTCGCGGACCTCAGCC
>DASZPR010000482.1:0-4206 GCA_035550235.1 Verrucomicrobiia bacterium
ATGGTGGGGGCATCGATAACGTGGACGCCAGGGATTCCATTATTTATTACAATATGGCCGACTCGGGGGGTAACGACATAGCCACTGGCACCTACACCAATTGCTGTTGTCCGGATTTGGCGGTTAGCGATGGGAACATTACCAACGCCCCACTGTTTATTGATACCGTGAGCTTTCCCGGCAATTTCCACCTGCAAACCAATTCACCATGCATCAATGCCGGCAACAACGCGTTCGACCAGGCTGCGACAGACCTTGACGGACGCCCGCGCATCGTGGGAGCCAAAACGGACCTCGGCGCGTATGAATTCCAGGGCGCGAATACCAACAGCTTTCTCGTGTGGCTGCGCAGTCACAATCTGCTCGCCGATATTTCGTCGGACGCAATGGATCCCGACGCTGACGGCTTGAATAACTGGCAGGAATGGCGTGCGGGCACGGACCCGGGAAGTGCCGCATCGGTTCTCAAAATGCTTTCGGTTGGCGGGAGTGCTTCGGGCCTCGACGTCTCATGGCAAAGCGCGACCAACGTCTTTTATTACCTTCAGCGCAGCACGAACTTGAGCGCCTCATTTTCCAGCGTTAAAAGCAATATTGTCGGTCAGGCGGGGACCACGACCACGCAGGACGCGGGAGCCACGGGGCCCGGGCCGTTCTATTACCGCGTGGGCGTGCAGTAGGCTGCGGAATGCGGGGGAAATTCGGGGAGTGGCTCAATTTCGTTTGTAGTTCCGCCTTTAGGCGGTCCGAAGCCGCGTAAACGCGGAACCACAAACTCAATGAAATTCCAAATTGAGCCACTACCGAAATTCGACAATACTCTGCGCGAACATCCTCAATCTGGTATCATGGTTCAGTCTGCAAGAAATTCGGCGGACACGCACTTCCCCGCGGAGAATTAGGTCACTACCCAACCACAGGGCTGACGCATCTAAAATTCTGTGATTTGTAATATTTGCCCGTGCCCCAGGGATTTTCGGCTCGACATTAAATTGCTTCTGAATAAAATTTCAACTCCCCCATTTGCAGCGGATTCAAATGGGGGAGTTGTTTTTATTTGATCTGTTTTGAAATAGTGACAATCTCCCCCCCCCCTCCACGTTGTTAATTCCGCGTGCCCATATCCGTTACAGCCCGGCAGAGGTTGTCAGCGTTGAAAAGACTATTGTGTCCGGTATGCCCGATGTGAATCGCATTTCCACGTCTCACGTTGAAAAGCAGAATCATACGCTCCGTATGCATTGCCGCCGTCTTACTCGACTCACGAACGCTTTCAGCAAGAAGCTTGAAAACTTTGAGGCTGCGGTGGCTCTCAATTTCGCTTATTATAACTTCTGCAAAACGCACAAGGCTTTGAAAATGACCCCGGCGATGGCCGCCGGTATCGAAAGCAGCCATTGGACGGTGGAAGAACTCGCTAAATGCTGTGGAGAATAAACAAGATTACATAGCCCGCCTCCAAGTGGCGGTTTCGCAATTGCACGGGGGTGGCGCGGTTTATCGCGAGACTGTTCCCGTGCATGAAGTGTTTCAGAGTCAAACGGCCTGGCAAGGGGAAGTCGAGGTGTTCGATCTGAGAGGCCATCCCAAGGCGAAACGTGCTTATGGATGGAGCCACCGCGATGGTGTAACGACGAAACTGAACGTTTTGTTGCCGTCCTAGAAATCCCACCGGTGAGTTCTCCGATTACCGCCGTTCGCGCTTCCATCATGTCGGATGCAAAGAAAAGGAAATTATGACGGAACAAGAATTGAACCGTTTGAGAATTGCTGTTGTTACGATTGCCGATCCAGCAGGCAATTGGAATTATGGTTGGGAGATAATCTGCAATCTTGCCAACCTTAAATCTAAGCACTATCCGGCGCCATTTCGACATCGGTCTGACAAGGAGCTTAACCGATTGGCCAAAAGCCGATTTCGTAATTCAAATTAAGGCACTACCCAACCGTTCCCACATTTGACAGGCATGCTATAAAACAACCAGCGAAGGAGGGAAAAAGGGAAATGGAAACGGGCACAAAACAAATTCAGCTTCACGACGATCTCCAACTCATCAGCAACCACTTGATTGGCAAAACCATCCTGCCTAATCCGGCCCAATCCGGGTTAAAAATTAAATCAATATCCCCGACCAGCGCCCAAGCTGCCCACGACTCAACCTCTCCGCATTCCCCAGTCGTGTTCGGTCGTGCCGTCGCAAATATCACAAAATCAACTGCAGTCGTGCCTGGTCGTGCCCAGTCGTGGGGGTGGGAGAAACACGACCAGAATTCAAAACCCCTCAAATTTAGGCGGGTACCCCTTAACCCAGGGCGCAACTTGATACTACCACCAGGATCGCGGCGTGACGCAGCAGCTTGTAGCGCAGGCTGGCAGCCTGCTGTTTCGCCGAATGGCACTCGGCGAGGCGCAACCATTGACGATGCGTCCGGAACAGTTCAACGCCTGCGGATTGCCAATCCGCGATACAGCCGAGTGCCACTCGGCGCTACGGGGCAGTGCCAGGATGCACTTCTTAACTCAATCGGCATTTCTTTCTACTTTCCTTTTGTCACTTCCTGAATACAGTTTCCGGATTCATGAACGATATTGATATTGAGAAACTGCAGGGAATCGCGAATCAGTTGCGGATTCATTCGATCGAGGCGACGACGGCGGCGGGTAGCGGGCATCCCACTTCGTGCTGTTCAGCGGCCGATGTGGTGGCGGCGCTTTTCTTCGCGCACATGCGCTATAACCCGAAGGATCCTCATTACTACAATAACGACCGTTTTATTCTTTCCAAAGGTCACGCTGCCCCGTTGCTCTACGCCGCGTGGGCCGAAACCGGCCTGTTCCCGGTCGCTGACCTATTGAAGCTTCGCACCCTCGGCAGCGATCTCGAAGGTCACCCCACCCCGCGCTTGTCCTTTGCGGATATCGCCACCGGTTCGCTCGGCCAGGGCCTCGGCGTGGGCGTCGGCATGGCTCTTTGCGCGCGCCTCGATAAGCTCGATTACCGCACTTATGTCCTGATGGGCGACGGCGAAATCGCCGAAGGCGCCGTTTGGGAAGCCGCCTCTCTCGCCGGCGTTAACAAGCTCAACAATCTCGTTGCCATCGTGGACGTCAACCGCCTTGGCCAAAGCCAGGAAACCGCGTTCGGCCATCACCTCGATGTCTACGCCAAGCGCTTCGCCGCCTTCGGCTGGCGCGTCGAAGAAATCGACGGCCACGACATGGATGAAATTCTCGAAGTCCTCGCCGCCGTCGGCCTCGGTGACCAACCGCTCGTCATCCTCGCCAAGACGTTGAAAGGCGCCGGGATCTCGTTCATTCAGGACAAAGACGGCTGGCACGGCAAACCGTTGAACAAGGAAGAAGCCGGCCGCGCCATCGCCGAGTTGCAACCTCGCGCCAAGAGCGGCATGGACGTCAAGATTCCGGCCCCGAGCCAATTGCCCGCGCCGAACAATGCCGCGCCCGCAAGTTATCCGCCGCTCACTTACAAGTTGGGCGATTCAGTCGCGACCCGCGAAGCCTACGGCACCGCGCTCCTCCGCATGGGCGGCGTCGATCCGCGCATCGTCGCGATGGACGGCGATACGAAGAACTCAACCTACGCGGAAAAGTTTTTCAAAAAATACCCCGAGCGCTCCACCGAATGTTATATCGCGGAACAAAACCTCGTCGCCGTTGCCATCGGCTTCGGCACCCGCGGCAAGACGCCGTTCGCCTCGACCTTCGCGACCTTCTTCACCCGCGCTGCGGACCAGATTCGCGTGGCGGGTATCTCCATGGCGAACCTGAACCTCGTCGGCTCGCACGTCGGTGTTAGCATTGGCGAAGACGGCCCGTCACAGATGGCGTTGGAAGACATCGCGTTCATGCGCGCCGTTGCCGGCAGCAAAGTCCTGTATCCGTCGGATGCCGTTTGCGCGGAAAAATTGCTTGAAGAAATGGCCAAGAGCCGTGGCGTCCATTTCCTCCGCACCTCGCGCCCGAAAACTCCGGTCATCTACAACAACGACGAACAGTTCCCGATCGGCGGCGCGAAAGTCGTGCGCCAGAACGCTGGCGATAAAGTCACCGTTGTGGGCGCCGGCATCACCCTGTTCGAAGCATTGAAAGCCGCCGACGCGTTGAAAGCCGAAGGCATCAACATCACGGTCATTGACGCCTACAGCATCAAGCCGCTCGGCAAGGACGTCATCAAAGCCGCTGCG
>DASZPR010000483.1:0-5544 GCA_035550235.1 Verrucomicrobiia bacterium
GATATAAAGCCCCTTCACCGTATCCGTGAGCGCGCCGCGCTTGAGCTTGTTCGGTGCCCAAAACAGGCTGCCATACCATTTGCGAATCATATCGCGGATTTGCGTCTCGCTCAGCTTCATCGGCAGCAAACTCTCCGGCGAAAACGCCTCCTTGATTTCCTCATACGGCACCAGCGCCGTCGACCCGCAAAAATCGCACCGCTGGCTCACGCGTTCCGGATCAAAAACCGAAATCGCCTGGCAACTCTGGCAACGCACGGAAATTTTCTTCGCCTGCCACCCCCGTTGCGCATCCGGAATCCCGCGCAACGCCGCCACCAGATCATGCTCCACAATCACCGCCTCGCCCGCCGCGGTGAGTTCCGCCTGCGCCGGCGATACCGTCCCGCAGAATGGGCACACCAGCGCCTTCTTTGCCGGATTCCACTGCGCCTCCGCCCCGCACGACGGACACGAAAATTTCTTCTTCGCCAACGCTTCGTTAATGATGGGTGGTTGGTCAGGCATAAAAATTTAAATCACGAATTTCAAATGTGCTTTGTATAAAAAGACCGTGATCGTCGATTAAAACTTTAAAACCGCCCACCGCTTTCCGTCTCCCACTCCGCCATGAAATGGGGGAGAGGGCCGGGGGTGAGGTGGCGCTCAGGGCACAGGGGAAAAATCATTAGATGTTCAGCGTTCGATGTTGGATGTTGGATGTTGGATGTTGGAATGTTCCCCTCTTCTAAATCACAAACGGCACCAACGCCTTCACCTCGCGCCGATAACCCGGATACGCCTCCGGAAAATGCTGCACCATCAACCGTTCCTCCTGCCGCAGTTTAATCCAAAACCCAATCGTGATCAGCACCAGGCTCACCGCTCCGCGCACTTGCCCAATTAAAATCGCCGTCCCCAAAAACATTGCCAGCAACCCCGTATAAATCGGATGCCGCACGATGTGATACGGCCCCCTCCGAATCAATTCATGGTCCTTCTTGAAAGTGACATCCGCGCTCCAGTTTCCCGCCAGCGTCTGCCGCGCCCAAATCGTGAATACCAATCCGCAAATACAAACCGCCGCGCTAATCATATCCAGAAACTCACTGTGCGGAATGATTTGCCAGTTCAGCGGCCGAGGCCATTTCGGCGCAATGAGCAGCCACCAACCGGCGGCGAGCGGAAGCCGATGTGCCATTCGCGACGCGACGCTCTGCTTTTCCAAAATCGGCTTCGTCCGCGCGGCACTGGCCACCCAGACGCTCACGAAAATGACCCAGCAGACGAGGATAATAGTGTGAGCAGTCTCGGCCATCGCTTAAATCAGTTTCGATTCCGGATATTGAACTTTTTGCAATTTCGACACCAAAGCCCTTTGCCCAATGTGGCCCATACTAAAAGATAAATTCCCGTCAACCCGAGAATGATTCCCGGCGCCCAGAACAACCGCACAAAAAAAGCAATGCCGACCGATGCCATCATGCACAGCCCAACCAGAACCAGCCGGGCTTTGCTCTTCTGAATCATCTCACCGCCGCAGGTGGGGCAATTAGAAATTCCTGGTGTGCTGGCTCCAGACATGAACGGTTAGACCAAACGATTCGCCGCGTATGAAAGAAATGCCTGGCAATGAGGGCACATCCAGATTTCTCTTTGTGCGTTGCCCCCAATCGCGTCGATTTTTACCCAGATCGTTTTCAATGGCTGTATGCAATAAGGGCAACGCGGATACTTGTTCGGAGGCGCCGGCTCAAATTTAACGTTTTCAATCGCGTCGCTCATGCCGTCTGAATTTTGGGATTATTTTAAAAACTCATCCAACGCCGCCCGCGTCACCCGCCACGTGCTCCCAATCTTCTTCCCTTTGAGATCGCCCTTTTCGAGCGTCGCCACCACGTCGGCTTCGCTCACGCCCAGCGCCTTCGCCACCTCCGCCGTGCCCAGCAATTCCGGCAACGCCCCGCCAATCACCGGCGGCACACCCGGCCCCGCCGGACGACCCGACGGCGTCGTTTGCGACGCATTCATCGCTGCCATCATCTGCTGGCCCATCGCGAGACCCGCGCCCAGACCGGCGGCCGTGCTCGCCATGCCCGCGCCCTCACCACCGCCCTTCGTCATGCCCTCCGCCATTTGGAACTTCACGTAATCGTTCAAATTCCCAATCGCCGCCATGCTGCTGCGCTTATCAATCGCCTGTTCCACCTCCGGTGGCACCGAAATGTTCTCCACCACAAAACTCGTGATCTCAATTCCATACCGGCTCATCACCGCCGGATTGATCAATGGCAACAACGCCGCGCCCAGCTCCGTGTAACGCGATGCTGCATCCAGCACTGGCACCTTTGCCGACGCCAGCGCATCCGTGAACACACTCACGATTCGCGAACGCATCGTGTCGGAAAATTCATCCAGCCGGTAATGATCGTCCGTCCCCGCGACTTCTTTCAGGAACAACTTCACGTCCGTCACATGAAAATCAAAAATGCCATATGCTCGCGCGCGCACGATCCCGAAATCCGCATCGCGCAGCATGATCGGATTCGCCGTGCCCCACTTGTTGCCCGTGAACAGCCGTGTGTTGACGAAATAAACATCCGCCTTGAACGGCGAATGCAGCCCGTATTTCCAGCCCTTCAGCGTGGACAAAATCGGGATGTTATCCGTCGTCAGTGAATATTTCCCCGGACCGAACGTATCGCCGAACTGGCCGAGATACACGAATTGCGCCGTCTGCGATTCGCGGACGATGAGTTGCGCGCCGTTCTTGATTTCCTTGTCCATGTCCGGATACCGGAAGGAAATCGTGTCGCGCGAATCGTCCTGCCACTCGATGATCTCGAGGAACTGAGTTTTGAGATAATCCATCAGGCCCATATAGGCATATTCCTTTCTTGTTGCTGGCATCATCGGGTCAAAGCCGGATTCTGTGAAGTACAATTTCAACCGGAATATGTAATGAGCAACGGCTGAAAGGGATGATAGTTATTTGCGTGTGAACACTGCGACCACCAGTCTCCGTAGCGCAGGCTGTCAGCCTGCTGTGTCGCCGAATGGCATTCGGCAAAGCGTGAAATGGGTAATGACCGCAGAGTCTTCACATACCGCTGTTGCTCTTTGTAGTGCGGTGGCAAGCGGAGCGCGACCCCGCTTTCCCTCCCGCGGAGCGGAAGCGGACAACGACAAATCCTCGCTACGGAATTGGCAAAAGACTTTTTATTTCGTATAACATTCACGCGATATGGAACCCACTCCGCAAACCATGAACTGCCCGTCTTGCGGCGCGCCCGTCGCCTCGGACGCCACCTCCTGTTCCCATTGTGGTTCGCGCCTTGCCGTGGTCGCCTGCCCATCCTGTTTCGGAATGGTCTTTGCCGGCGCCAAATTCTGTTCCCACTGCGGCGCGGCCATCGCCCGCGAAGAAGTGGCTCCCGATAAAACCGAACTCTGCCCGCGTTGCCAGATCGCCATGGAAGCGGTCGTCGTCGGGAATACGAACTTGCGCGAATGCCCCAAGTGCGAAGGCATCTGGGCCGACGCCGACTCGCTCCAAAAAATTTGCGCCGATCGCGAACAGCAGGCGGCCGTTCTGGGCATACCGCACTCGTTGCCAGTCGACACCAACAGTTTGGAAAACGTCCGTTACGTCCCGTGCCCGGTTTGCAACACCTTGATGAACCGCGTCTGCTTCGCGCATTGCTCCGGCGTCGTTGTGGACGTCTGCCGAACGCACGGCACCTGGTTCGACAAGGATGAACTCCGCCGCATCGTGGAATTCATCCGCGCCGGCGGCCTCGATGCCGCGCGCGCCGACGAGATCGACGAACTCGAACGCAAACGCCGCGAACTCCGCGCCGCGCAAATCGCCGGCTCGTCGGGCTCAATCATGGAACCGCGCCGCGCCTATTACGACCGCGCCCACGGCGGCATCGCCTCCGCCGCCGCGAACCTCATCACTTCGTTTTTCTTCGATTAACCAGCCGCGGTATTTTGTATGAATCCGAATAAAACTATTTCGGTCATATTGTTCGGTTTTATTTTTTTGTTATCACCCACGGCAAGGGCGGATGAGGAAGCGTCCGCGCTGTCAGCCTTCAATCATTCGGTGCAATCCGCCGATCCCCGTCAGGCGGAAATTGCCTTCAAACAGGACCACGCCAATCCACCCACGAAAGAGGAGATGGAGAAATTCGTAAAGACAGTGGTCGACGCTGCCATGACCGCCATGGATCAAGCGAGTCAGTTTGAAAAACAGTTCCCCCACAGCAAACAACTCCTGCAGGTTCGCGAATCATTGACCGAGACGCTGACCCGGGACTTTGGAAATATGGGATTGCCCGTGCCCAAAGAGCGGGCCGGCGACCTGGAGAGCTGGGCCAGAAATTTACTCAAGGAGAATCCAAACGACGCGCGCATGGATATGGTTTTAGTCCGTGTCGCCCAGGCCTCGCCCATTGCCAAAGCGCATGATTTGTTTGTGGAACTAAGCGGCGGCTCCACGCCGGAGCCGGCTCGGACGATGGCCCGTCAAGGACTCGTGAAACTCGAACGGGTCGGCTTGCCGATGGATATGAATTTTACGGCTCTGGATGGCCGTTCCGTCAATCTCGCCAGCTTGCATGGAAAAGTTGTGCTGGTGGATTTTTGGGCTACCACCTGTGTCCCGTGTGTGGCGGAGCTCCCGGGTTTAAAACAACTTTACGAGAAATATCACACCAACGGTCTCGAAATCATTGGTATCAGCCTCGACTCGGACAGAACCGCTCTAACACGTTTCATCGAAAGAGAAAAAATATTCTGGCCACAATATTACGATCCCGCCGGAGCCACCAATCGATTCGCCGTCCAGTACGGCATTACCGCCATCCCGGTCATGTGGCTCGTGGACAAACGCGGCGTGTTGCGGCAACTCGACGCCCGAAACGACCAGGCAGCGAAAGTGGAGGCCTTGCTGAAGGAGTGATTCCGCCCGTTGGCCTCACCTTAGTGACGGGTGGTGTCCCCTGGGAGCGCTGGCGTCCCGCCGGCGAGAGTACCCATGCGCATTCCGCGACGCTGTCTTGAGTCAGGGAGCGAACGCATTTCCGCCAGGTTTTGGACTGCGGCAGTCCTCTGCCGCTTTGTGAAAGGGGATTTCCTTGCGGCTGATTCTCGTTAAATGAGGACACCCTTTCTTCCGCTCCGCATTTGACAGCCGTGCTATAAACAAACAGCAAAAGGAGGGGAGAAAGGGAAACGGAAATGGGGACAAAGCAAATTCGACTTCACGGCGATTCCCAACTCACCGGAGAGCAATGTGTCTCAAGGTTTATCCTGCCCAATCCGGGTTAAAAATTAAAAATCAACCCAAATTGGCGGCCTCACCTCCGAATCGTTGGATTGCCGGTTTCCGAGTCGTGCCCGCGGTTGTGCGCCGTCGTGCCTTCGCAAGTACCACACAATCAACGTCAGTCGTGCCCGGTCGTGCCCAGTCGTGGTGGGCAGAGACTGCAGATTACGGACTTACTGACCACGGACCACGGACCACGGACTACGGACTACGGACCACTGACCACGGACTGA
>DASZPR010000484.1:0-3199 GCA_035550235.1 Verrucomicrobiia bacterium
CGTGCCGGCGGTGTTGGTGTAAATCGTGTTGTCGATTTCGAATGCGCTGAACGCATTGCTGGCCGTGATGGGATCGTTGAACGAAAACGTCAGCAGATTGCCAAACGTCGCAAACGGAATGCTCAGGTCCAGGTTGGATGGATCGGCGCAGGTCAACGACGCCCATTGCCCACCGGCGCCGTCATTGGTTTGCGTCAAACTCCACCCGTCCAACAGCCCGCCCGAATTCGTGGTGTTCAGGCTCAAGGACACGGGCCAGTTGGCGCGATAATGCACGCGCAGTTGGCGGATATAGCGCGGCACGTAAGTCGCGCGCAAAATAATGTCCTCGGGATGCACATCGGCATCCGACACCAGACGCAGGAAACCACCCAGCACATTTCCCGCGTAAGTCGTCGGCGTGAAGGGCGGGACGATGTAGTTCGTCGTGTAGGTGTAATCTTGGTTCGTGTCGATGGTTCCGTTGTTGGTCACGTAAGTGAAATTCGTGCCGGTGATGGTCCCCGCAGGCGGCGGCGGTGACGTGGCATTGAATCCCTGGTAACTGATTTGGAACGACGGCAGGAATGCCTTTGACGACCGTTTCAGGGTGGCCCAGCGCAAAATGTATTGGCTGCTGAGGTCCTTTCCAATTTCAGCAAAGCTCAAGGCCAGCGCGGACACATTGGTTCCCGCAAAATAAAATCGTCCGAATGTGGAAGCGGAAAGATTCGGCAGCGTGAGCGAGTCCAGTTCATCGCCGAAGCCGACGGTGAAGATTTGCACGTTGGCGTTCGTCGCCGCCTGGATCACGTTGTCGATGGTGTTCGTGCTGGAGTCATCGCGGCCGTCGGACATGAACACGATGTAATGTGTTTCATCGCTATTCGTCGGACCCAGGGCCGCCACCGCTGCGCCCAACGCATCCCAGGCGCGCGACGCCGCCGGGAAACCGTTCACGTAATTAGTCCAAATCCCGCCGATGGCGCTGGTCAAAAGCGCCTTGTCTTTGGTCAGCGCAATTACTTGTTGCGGGTCCTCGTCGTCACGATGAAATTCGTAAACGCCAATTTGCGAGCCCGCCGGCTGTTGATTGACGAAGTCCTGCGCGCTGGCGATTTCGGCCTCCACCGCGTCGGAAATCCCGTTGCTGTTGGCGTCGCCGTTGGCCAGGGACGCGACGCTCGCCGTGAAATCCAGGACCAGGTAGCCCTTGAGCACTTTTGAAGTGGCCGGCTCGAGGATCACCCCGGTTTCCGATGAGCTGACCAGCACGCCGTCTTCAAAAGCTTGCACACTCAACAAAGGCGGCGGAACCACGACCGCCCGGCTCGCCACCGGGTCGGCGCTGTCGCGCAATGAGAAAGTGTATTCCAGCAAATAAGGCGAAGCGTAGTTGGGCATGATATTGGTAATCCACAATCCGCTGATCGGCAGATTGGTGATATTCAATTGCAACGTGGCCGTTCCCACTCCCCACGCATTGGCGGCGAACAACGGCACATTGTAACTGCCCGCGTACAGGGGCACGCCGGTTATTGCGCCGTTGTTGGTGTTGACTTTCAGGCCGATGGGCAGGTCCGTGGCCCAAAACGAAGTCGGCGAATTGTTGGCCTTGATGGTGTAGCTGAAATTCGTTTCTTCTGTGCCCTTGGCCGTCAAAGAACTGGTAATCGTCGGCGCGCCAGTGGTTAGATTTATCAGCAGTGTCTGGTTGTCAAAACCGAACTGATTCACCGCGCCGATGGGTACTGAGTATAGTCCGTTGACCAGCGGTATCCCCGAAATAACGCCAGTGAGCGGATTCAGGGTTAACCCATCCGGCAATTGGCTGGCGCCGTAACTCGCGGGATTGTTGGTGGCCTTGATGGTGTAGCTGAAAGTTTGTCCCTGTTTGCCGGTTTTTGTGAGCGTGCTGGTGATCAGTGGCGCGCCGGAAGCCAGATTCAAGGTCAACGTCTGGCTGGCCGCGCCGAAGGCGTTCGTGACATCAATTGTGATGGAGAACGGACCGGCGACCAAAGGCGTTCCGGAAATGATGCCCGTGGCGTTATCCACGCTCAAACCGAGCGGCAATGATTCCGCGTTGAACCAGGCCGGATCGTTGGTTGCCGTGATTGTGTAGGTGAACGGAAAACCCTGTGTGCCAATGGCGTTGGTCGCGCTGATGAGGACGGGGATATCATCGGCCAGCGTCAAAAACAAATCTGTGGCCGTCGTCTGCGCGCCCGCATTCGTCGCCAGGAGCGTGATATCGAAAACGCCAGCGACTTGCGGAATGCCTGAAATAACTCCGTTTGTGGAAATCACACTCAACCCATCCGGCAATCCGCTCGCGCCGAAGGTCATGGCGGGAGTGCCGATGGCGGTGATGGTGTAATTGAACGCGTGCCCTTGCTTGCCGATGGCGTTAGTCACACTGGTGATGGCCGGCGGCACATAGGCCACGTTCAACACCGCCACCTGGCTGGTGATGGAGCCGAACGCATTTGCTACGACCACGTCGTAATTTCCACCGTCGGACAGGAACACATTTTGAATTTGGAGGCCGTTGGTGTGGCTGCCAGTGATGCGGTCGTCATCCGTAAGGGTTGCGCTGTCATGCCGCCATAGATAGGACAACGGTGGCATGCCGGCCGCCGTTACGCTGAAAGTCGCGTTGCTTCCCGGCTGACTGTCTCCGTCCACCGGTTGGATAATGATTTTGGGATGGCCATCCACGGTCAATTGGACCGGGGTGCTGGAGACGCTGAATGTTCCGCCCAGGGACTGGTAAGTAACTGTCGCATAATAATACCCGGCATCGGAGGCTTGAATGTTATCAAAAACCAATGCGCTGGTCTGGGCAGACGGATTGAAAGGCCCATGGCTGTCGGTGGACACGAACCATTGATAACCCGTGATGACCTCTCCCGCCGAGGTGACCACGATGGCACCGAGGACGACGTGTTCGCCCACGGTCACAGTTTCGTTCCCCGGCTGGATTTGTACCGTAACGCTGGCTTCAGCGTCGCGTAAAATCAGTAAGGAAAAAATAAGAGAGAGGCAGAACCGTGATGCGCTTCTGAGGGGTGCTTGCATGAGAAACAACCATTTGACGCGCGACGGAGAGTACTTCAAGAAGAAAAAGTGATTTTGCCCGAATTTTGGTTGCTAATGGCGAACTGCAACACTGCTACTCCGGGGCCGTTGAAGACCATCACCGACAAATCTGTTAACT
>DASZPR010000485.1:0-12928 GCA_035550235.1 Verrucomicrobiia bacterium
GACAATCTCTGCACCTGCCGCGAAGCGCGGGAATGGGGAAAAATTTGCGCGCACGGCGTGGCGGTCGGTTTGCATTGGCTGAATAGCCAGAAAAAAGAAGCTGCTGCCACTGCTACGGTCGCAACCGCCGCGAAAGTCGCCGCCAAAAAAGTGCCTTCTCTCGTGCGCGCCGCCGAGGGCGAACCGGCCGAATTGTTTTTCATCCTCCCGCCGAATTTCGACCAGGCGGCCGCCCGCGGCCGGGTGATGCTCGTCATCGAAGCCAAATGGGGTGGGGGACGTTGTCCGCTCAATGCCTTGCCGAAAGGCCGCGCCTTCGCCTTTTCGGAACAGGACAACCGCATTCTCGACGCCATCGAAAAGTGGACGGAGGGCGAAACTCCCGCCGTTCTCCAACTCGAAACCAAGGATTTTGCCACGCTGCTGCCGGTGTTGGCCGGCCATCCCAACATCACGCTCGGCAAATCAAGCGAAGTTACGGTCACCGACCGGCCATTTGCTCTGCCGTTGCGCGCCACGTTGGAAACCAATGGCGAAATCACAGTCACACCCAAGGACAAGCCCTCCGCACTCGCCATGATCGGCGATTGGGTCTGGCGAAATTCAACCCTGCAACCGCTCGCGTTGCCGCCGTCGATAAAGGACATCTTTCGCGGCCCCGTCCGCGTGCCACGAATGCAAGTGCCGGCATTTCTGAGTCAATGGCCCCAATTGCAAGCCACCAGCGCTGTGGAGGCAAATTTCAAGCTCGACGATTTTACGCTGCAACCCCAGGCCCCGCGTTTCCTGCTCGAACTCAAGGGCGGCCTCGCGCAATTGGCCGCGCGCGTGCAGTGCGCATACGGCTCGCGCATCATGACCCTCGGCGTCACCGATTCCGACGAGGCCGTCTGGCTGCCCGACCCGGAAGTGCCGACTCGCTATTCCACCCGCGACGTCGGTGCCGAGCGCGCCGCTCTAGCGCGTTTGCAACGCCAGGGATTTTCCGCGCCCGACACTTCGGGCAAACTGCAACTGCTCGGGCAGAACGCAGTCTTGAACTTTCTCGCCCGCGAATTTCCGAAACTCCAACGCGAATGGACCGTCACGCTCGATGAACAACTCGAGAACCGCACGTTGCGCAACATCGAACGCGTCGAGCCGCAGTTTCAAATCACATCCTCGGGCGTGCAATGGTTTGATCTCGGTGTGGTGTTCGCGACGGGCAGTGGTGAAACTTTTTCTGCGGCCGAAATTCAACGGCTGATTTTGTCCGGCCAAAGCCATACGCGTTCGAAGAGCGGCAAGACGGTGGTGATCGATACCGGCGCGGTGGAGGAATTGCAGGAAGTGCTGCTGGATTGCGCGCCGCAACAACACGCACAAGGCTACCGGATGAACAACACGCAGGCCGGTTTTCTCGAAGCCACGTTGCGCCAGCACACGAATTGGAAAGTCCAGGCGCCGACGGCGTGGCGTGATGGCGCCGCCCGGCAGAGCGGCGAGGCCAAACTCGAGTGCCCGCCCTTGGGAAATCTGGAATCGGTTTTGCGGCCGTATCAAAAACAAGGCGTGGCCTGGCTCCAGTTCCTCCGCGAAAACGGTTTCGGCGGCATTCTCGCCGATGAAATGGGCTTGGGCAAAACACTGCAGACACTGGCCTTCCTTCGTTTTGTGCGGCAGAAACAGCCGGACGCGGCACCCACACTGATCGTCTGCCCGACCAGCCTGGTTTTCAATTGGCTGGCCGAGGCCAAGAAGTTTACGCCTGAGCTGAAGGTGTTCGCATTGCACGGCCCGAATCGTCATGAGGCGTTTGCTCAAATACGTCAGAGCGATATCGTCATCACGAGTTATGCGCTGGCCCGCCGCGACGCCGAGCGCTACCGCGAGTTGGAATTCGACACCGTGGTTCTCGATGAAGCGCAGCACATCAAAAATCGCCAAACCCAAAACGCGCAAGCCGTCAAAGCGGTAAAATCCCAACATCGCCTCGTGCTCACCGGCACGCCGTTGGAAAACTCGGTGCTCGACCTGTGGTCCATTTTTGACTTTCTCATGCCCGGTTATCTCGGCACGGCCAAAGATTTTCGCGAACGTTACGAACTGCCCATCACCAAAGCAAAAGATACTTCCGCGCAACAAAGACTCGCGCGCCGCTTGCGCCCCTTCCTGTTGCGGCGGTTAAAAAAGGACGTCGCCGCCGACCTTCCCGCGCGGATCGAGCAAGTCTCGTTTGCCGAACTGACGCCGGAACAGCGCGGCGTTTATCAGCAAGTCATCGAAGCCAGCCGCAAGGAAGTTCTCGAAGCCGTCGGCGCGCAGGGCCTCGCCAAAAGCCGGATGGTCGTGCTGACGGCGCTGCTGCGCTTGCGACAGGTGTGCTGCGATTTGCGATTATTGAATCTGGACAACACCGACCCCGCCACCGCCTCGGGCAAACTGGAAATGTTCGGCGAGTTGTTGGAGGAAGCCATTGATGGCGGACATCGCGTCCTTGTCTTCAGCCAATTTGTAAAAATGCTGACCTTGTTGAAGGAAAAGCTCGCCGCCGAGGACATTGAATATTGTTACCTCGACGGTTCGACTACGAATCGCGGCGCGGTGGTGGAACAATTCCAGAATTCCGCCGTCCCCGTTTTTCTCATCAGCCTGAAAGCCGGCGGCGTGGGATTAAATCTGACGGGCGCCGACACCGTGATTCATTTCGATCCCTGGTGGAATCCCGCCGTGGAAGACCAGGCCACCGACCGCGCGCATCGGATCGGCCAAAGCAAAGTCGTGACCAGCTACAAACTCATTACCCGTGACACGGTGGAAGAAAAAATCCTGCTGCTCCAAAATCGCAAACGAGAAATCATGCAGTCAACCATCAGCGGGGACGAAGAGTTCGCCGAAACCTTGAACTGGGATGAGATCCAGGAATTGCTGGCATGAACCTGCCGCCACTGCACGCATGACGCTGTTCACCCTGCCTGCCGACTATCCCCGCATCAAACGCGTGAATAGTTTCCGCGAACTGATTTCCACCCCTTTCGCCAACGGCATCAACGCCCTCTGTTGGGAACGCACCTTGGCCGGAGACTTCGGCGAAATCGTGGCACAACTCGGCGTCAGTGAAGGAATTGCCACCCTCGACGAAGCGCATTTGCTGGGGCTCCCGATGAGCAAAGCCGGACGAGTTGCCGTCGACCAACTTCTCGAAGACTATCGCCTACTCAAGAGTAATGAGCTGGAACCGGTACTCAACTGTATTCAAGATTATCCACGCGACGAAGATCCCGGCCCCGTGCCGACAGACGTTTTTTCCTTCCACGCCGACAGCGCCACGGTGGAAGCGGACACCTACCTTTGCACTTACCATGGGCCGCCGAGCGAGGGCCTGCGCAATGATGAAGCACAACGGCGCGTCGATGTTCACGCAACCCGCGCCGAACTGCTCGAGCGCTTTGGCGGGAACGACGATGACGCTTTCCGCGAATACCTGAAAGAAAACTGCTACGATCTCCATTATGCCCCCGTTCCTTCGGCGCGGCCCTTTTCCTTCGGCATCGGCAATCTTTGGCGCATTGCAACAGACTATCCCGGTTGCCCCGTCCCCCCGTGCATCCACCGCGCTCCCGCAACTTTACCCGGCGAATCCTCACGGCTGCTACTGATTAGTTAATAGAACTGACCAGTGGGTGTTGAGTACCACCCGCATTCGCAATCCGCTTACTTCCATTGCTTCCTGCCGGGTTTACCGCAATTGATGGAACCTCGACAATTGAAAGCCATCTTTCGCCAAGAACAGTTGTGGAAGAGCAGTTAAGCATTTCATAACTCCGTCCGATGCTTTGTTCACGGTGCATTTCGATTTATGCACCAAGGAAAGATCAAACACGTTGCGGGCAGATCGTCCGCTATGACTAGCCAAAAAATGGCGAGACTTCCGCAATAAAAGGGATGTAGCTCCGGTGATACCTATTACGATTCCATGCCTGTGGATTTGGATCAGAGTGTCGGAGCATTAAGGGGGTCCGCGTTGCCGTAGAAAAATATGACGATTAAAGCCAAACTTTTTAGCGCATTTGCTTTTGTGCTCGCGCTGGTCCTTTTCCAAGGCATCGTCGACTGGCGGCAGTCACTGGAGACCCAGCGCGATATCAACCGCTTCAACCACGAACTCGTGGGAGAGTTTTCCCAGGCTGACCTGATGAAAGGCGTGTTGGCCACGTTTGAAGATCACGTAAATTCCGCCGCGCCGGGTTCCAGCCTTGCCGACAAAAACCGGTTCCGCGACACCGGCGAAACCCTGCTCCAGCAATTTCGCACCAATTTCCTCAACGCCGCCTCGAGCAACCGGAAGGAATTGTCATCGGCCGAGGCCGAAAATCTGGCGGATTATCCGCATTACGCGAACGAGAACGCCGACCTCAAACAGATCGGGATTGCTTTCACCGAGGTGGAATCGGCGTGGAATGAATTCGCAAACAGCGCATCGGATCCCAACCACAGCCGTCGGAACGCTCTGCTCTCGCTCATCCATGACCAGCTCCGGCCCGCTCTCGCCGACTATAATCAACTGGTTGAGAAGGAAATGGTTCGTCAAACACAGGACATTTTCACCAGGTCACACCGGGCAGACCACGGTTTGATGGTGGCCATCGTGCTAATCGCTCTCGGCGCGCTCGGCGTCATTCTATTTCTTGCCAGGACTGTCCTGCAGCCATTGGGGCAATTGACCAAAGCCGCCCGTGATGTCGCCTCCGGCCAGTCGAATCGGCGTCTGACCCTGGATCGCGATGACGAATTCGGAATCATGTCGCGCGCTTTCAACGAAATGCTGGACACATTGCAAAAGACCGCGATTTCACGTGACGAACTGGAAGAAACCGTCCGCCAGCGCACCGCCGAACTGGATCGCTTTTTCTCCACCTCTGCCGACGCCATGTGCATCGGGGATTTCAATGGCGGACTCATTCGCGTGAACCACGCGTTCGCTGCACTGTTTGGCTACTCGGAGGAGGAATTCTGTTCGATCCCGCCCCGGGAAAATGTGCATCCGGAGGATTTTCCCACTCTGGCCAACGCGCTCCGCAGGCTTGCGGAAGGGGAGGCGGCTTCGGCCGAGTTCGAAGTGCGCGGCCGCACGAGGAGCGGAAACTGGCGCGCCCTTTCCTGGAAGGCAGTTGCCGCGTCGGAACTGAAACAAATTTACGCGAGTGCCCGGGATGTGACTGACTTGCGCCGCACGACGGAGGCTCTCCGTCAGAGTGAAGAAAATCTCGCAACCACCCTGAATTCCATCGGCGACGGCGTCCTGACCACCGATGCAAAAGGCCGCATCACTCGGCTCAACCCCGTCGCCGAGCAACTGACCGGATGGACGTCCAGGGAAGCCGTCGGACGCCCGGTGGAAGAAATTTTTTGCATCATCAACGAGGAAACCCGCCAACCCGCCGTCATACCTGTGGCCGAGGTGATTCAGGGAGGCCGGATCGTCGACCTGGCGAATCACACGGTTCTGTGCAGTCGCGATGGGACGGAACGCCCCATCGCCGACAGTTGCGCACCGATCCTTGATGAACAGGGTAAAACGATCGGCGCCGTCCTCGTGTTCCGCGACGTTACCAATGAAAAGATCGCGGCCCAGAAATTGCGCGAGCGCGAAACAATGCTGCGCCAACTGGCCAACAACCTGCCCAGTGGCGCCACCTATCGGTTCATCTGGAACCAAAATGGCAGTTGCCGTTTTCAATATATCAGCGAAGCGATCGAGCGGCTCACCGGCTTGCCGGCTGCCGACATTTTGGCTGACTCAAACAAACTCTTTGCCTTGGTCCACGAGGACGATCAGTCCCACATGCAGTCCGTCGGGGATGAAGCTCAGCAGAACATGGTTCAGTTTGATTGCCAGACGCGCATTCATACCCTTACGGGCGAACTTAAATGGATCCACTGGCGTTCGCTGCCTCATCTGATGCCCGACGGAGCCACCGCCTGGGACGGTTTGATCGTCGATATTACGCCCTTGAAAATGGCGGAATCCGAACTTCACCGGCTCAACGAAAATCTTGAAGCCAAGGTCCAGGAGCGAACGGCTGCTCTGCGCTTGAGCGAATCTCATCACAGAACTCTATTGTCGAATCTTCAGGGCATGGCCTACCGCTGCTATGATCTCGATGAAAAGATGGATTTCATGAGCGGGGGTTGCCGCAATCTTCTCGGAATCGAACCGGAAGCCTTCACCAGCGGACGAATTGCCTACCGTCATTTGATTCACCCCGATGACCAGGTGCCTGCGCGGCAGGAAATCACAGCGGCGTTGAGAGACAAACGCCCGTTTGCTCTCGAGTACCGCGTCAAACACGCCAGCGGGGAATGGCGTTGGGTGTGGGAACAGGGCCGGCTCGTTGTCGACAGCGAACTGGGTGTGCCCTCCATAGAGGGATTTGTCACCGACGTGACCAAACGGAAACTCGCGGAAGAGGCGTTTGCCGAACAACAGTCCCGCTTGAGTACCGTCTTCCGCGCCCTGCCATCCGGAGTGGGAATTTCAAAAAACCGCATCATCACGGAAGTCAACGAACGCATCTGCGAAATGTGCGGTCGCACCGCAGCGGAACTCTTGAACCAAAGCACCCGCGTCTTCTACCACACCGACGACGATTTCGAGAAGGGCGGTCGTGACTTGTACAACAAAGTGCGGGAGCAGGGCATCGGCAGCATTGAATCCTGCTGGCGGCGCAAAAACGGCCAGCCATTCCAGGTCCTCATCACCGCCTGCGCCATGGATCCGTCCGATCCCATGCTGATCACGTTCACGGTCAGCGACATTACTGACCTGAAGCACGCGCAGGAAAGAGTGCACATGCTCTCCCAGGCCATCGAACAAAGTCCGGTCGCAGTGATGGTGACGGATACGACCGGCTCGATTGAATACATCAATCCGCGGCTTACGGAGTTGACCGGTTACGACGCGTCGGACGTGATCGGAAAAAATCCCCGCATCCTCAAATCAAAACACACCTCGCGCGAGGAATATGCCCGACTATGGGAAACCATTACCGCCGGCGGCCAATGGCAGGGGCAATTTCTAAACAAAAAAAAGAACGGCGAGCATTATTGGGAACTGTCCTCCATCTCTCCCATCCGCAACGAGCACGGCGTCATCACGCACTTCGTTGCCGTCAAAGAGGACATCACGGAACGCCGCGAAGTCCTTGAGCGCAATCGCGAGCAGGCAGCCCTGCTGGATCAGACCAGGGACGCCATTTTGGTCGTGGGACTCGACGGCAAAATCAAATATGGGAATCGCAGCGCACACGAGCTTTATTCCCATTGTGCCGAAAAGCTCACCGATCAGTTGGCCGATACAGTTTTATTTTCAAATGAAAACGTGCGTTGCGCGCAGGCCTGCAAGACCGCCATGGATTTGGGGGAATGGTCCGAGGAAATCGAGGAGCGCATGCCTAGTGGCGACGCCCGGGTGATCCAAAGCCGCTGGACCATGGTCCGCGACGGCGCCGGAAAGTCTCAGGCCTTTCTCGTTGTAAACAGCGATATCACTGAGAAAAAACAGTTGGAGGAACAGTTCCTCCGCGCGCAGCGAATGGAAAGCATCGGAACGCTCGCCGCCGGAGTGGCGCACGATTTAAACAACATTCTTTCGCCCATCCTCATGTCGATCAGCATTCTGCAATCGAACTCCCGGAACGAAGACGAGCAATTGTTGCTGACGATGCTCTCTGACGGCGTACGGCGGGGCGCTGGCATCGTCCGCCAACTCCTCACCTTCGGGCGCGGCATGGAAGGCGAGCGTGCGGAACTCCAGCCGCGTGTCTTGCTGAGAGAAATGGCCAAGGTCATTACTGAAACTTTCCCGAAATCCGTTACCCTTGAAGAGCACATCGCCAAGGACCTCTGGGCCATTCACGCCGATGCCACTCAGATTCACCAGGTGATACTTAACTTGTGCGTGAACGCGCGTGATGCCATGCCACAAGGAGGCAAACTCACCCTCTCGGCCGAAAACATCCTCCTTGATGAATACTATTGTCAGGTCGATCCGGAAGCCAGGCAGGGCCCCTATGTTCTGTTGAAGGTGTCCGACACCGGCACCGGCATTGACCCAAAGACCCTCGATAAAATCTTCGATCCATTCTTTACCACCACAGTGAGGGGCCAGGGCACCGGTCTGGGCCTCTCCACCGTTTTGGGCATCGTTAAAAGTCACGACGGCTTCATTCAAGTCTGGACGCGTGAGGGAGAAGGAACTCAATTCAAGGTCTACATTCCAGCGCTGCAAAATGGCAACCTCAAGGCCAGCGACCAATCCGTGGTTACCGCTCCCCAGGGAAACGGCCAGTGCATCCTCATCGTGGATGATGAGCAAGCCGTTCGCAATGTTGCCGCCCGTGTGCTCGAGAAAAATGGTTACCGGGTTCTCGTGGCCAAAAACGGCGCCGAAGGATTGGTCGAATATTCACAGCACCGCACCGATATAAAAGCCGTCCTCACGGATATGATAATGCCCGTGGTGGACGGCAGCACTTTGATTCGCATCCTGCGGGAATACTCACCCGATTTGCGCATCATTGCCATGAGCGGACTCGCGGCCCAGGAAGAGGAAGCCCTTAAATCGGCCCACAGAGCGGACGCGTTCCTGGATAAACCGTTCACCTCGACTCAACTTCTCGTGAAAATCAACGAAATCCTCACCCGGAATAGTTGAAGTGACTCAGGCGGCTTGGGCCCTGCGATAGAATGACGTTTTGTACAGGGATTTGGCCATGGCAAAAAATGGAGAATGAATAACAACGCCTGTTTATTAAGCTTTCACCAATTATACCGATTCCAATTCGAACGTTCCGGCGTACGGATTTCGATACGCGGGTTCGCGGTTGACCGTTTGGCTTGAGCCCAATTTCAGCCAGTAAAGTGGCGCAACCCCGGTTCAGGAAATTTGAAACCTACAGAAACCACAATTGACGCATGATGACGGCCACTGGGAAATGGGTCATAGCACCACCTCGAAAAACTCTGGTGGTCGGAGTGGCCGACATGGTGACCAGTAATGATTCAAGCGCCGAACTGGTCACTTATTCGCTGGGCTCGTGCCTGGGCGTTACGGCCTATGACCCGGAGCGAAAAGTAGGCGGGCTTTTGCATTTGATGCTGCCCGATTCAACGATTGACCCGGTGAAAGCGAAGACGACGCCCTGGATGTTTGTGGATACTGGAATCCCTCAGTTGTTTCGCACAGTTTGCAACCTGGGAGCGGACCGGCAGCGCCTGGTCGTCAAGGTGGCGGGAGGCGCCCAACTTTTGGATCCACAGGGAGTGTTCAACATCGGCGAACGCAATTTTCGGGCATTGAAAGCACTGTTGATGAAGAACGGTTACCGCATTCATGGTGAAGACGTCGGCGGGCTCGCCTCGCGCACGGTGCGCCTGGACATGACCACGGGCCAGTTCTCCATCAAATCTCCCGGCCAGAATCTTTATTATTTGTGAACGCCAAAGAACTAGTCTCGAACGTAAAGTCTCTGCCGCCGGCTTCTCCGGGGGCAATGCGGTTAATTAATCTGCTGAACCACGGCACGGTGGACAATCACGAGATTGTTGAGGGCCTTCGGTCGGATGTGGTGTTGACGGCGAAGCTGCTGCGCGCGTGCAATTCCTCCTTTTTTGCGTTTGAGGAATCGATTTCATCCGTGGACCAGGCGTTATTGGTTTTAGGCTATCAGGAAGTGCTGCGGATTGTAATGGCGCTGGCTTACGGCGGCATGATGGCCGCGCCGCTGCCGGGCTATGCCGTGGCCGAAAACGAACTATGGTTTCACGCGCTGGTCACTGCAACCGCGGCAGAGGTGGTTGTCATAAGCGAGCTCAATCTCGTGGTGGACCCGCAAGTGGCGTTTACGGCAGGACTGCTTCACGACATCGGAAAACTGGTCCTCAGCCAGGTGCTGACGGAAGATTTGCAAGGGCAGATCCGCACGCGCATTCAACAGGAGCGGCTTTCCCGAGCGGAAGCGGAGAAACAGGTGCTGGGCACCGATCATGCGGAAGTAGGAGGCTGTCTGCTCCAACGCTGGGGTTTGCCGGAGGGCCTCGTTGAAGCCGTGGCGAATCATCATCATCCCCTGGTGAGGCCGGAACGAGCTTTGTCTGCGGTAACGCATCTGGCGGATTGTCTCGCGCATCTCTCCGGTTCGGCTCCCGGCTGGGAGGGCTACGCGATGCGCGTGTCCGACCAGGTGGTGGAAACTCTGGGGATAACACCGGCCAGGCTGGAACGCATGATTCTATCCGTCCAGGATTCTTCCGAATGCCTCACGCGGCTTGCCAACCTTGCCCAATGAACGAATCGAATTCCATGACACCGAAACCCGAAATTTCCAAAGCAGGCGAGTTTCTGACGGAGCATGTGGTGACTGTCTTCGAAACGATGCTCTCAGTGCAGGTCGCGCCTTTGAAAAAATCCTCAGCAGAAAGTTTGGAGGAACGCGTTACCGGCACGGCGGGATTTGGGGGCGAAGGCGTCAGGGGTGTGCTTTATCTTCATTTATCCACAACCACGGCAAATCGATTTGCCGCCATCATGCTGGGCCTGGCGGACGACGTTGCTCCCGCCGATGGCGACGTCAATGATGTCATCGGTGAAATGACCAATATGCTGACGGGCGGCCTGAAATCATGGCTGACCAATTCAGGATTCCCTTGCGCGATCAGCACGCCCGGCATCATCCGGGGAACCTCCTACGTGATTGATTCCCCGCCAGAGGTCGAATCCCAGAAACTCGTTTTTGAGAGCGCTGCCGGACCCGTCGCGGTGGAAATTCAGATGCAATTTGACTAACCCCTTTTCGACTTATGGCTACCAAAATATTGAGTGTGGATGACAGCCGGACAATTCGCCTGATTGTAGGGCGGGCGTTCGGGCCGTTTGATTGCCAGCTTTTCGAAGCGGCGAATGGCGAAGAAGGGCTGGCGGCGGCCACGCGCGAGAAACCGGATCTGATTGTGCTCGATGTGACCATGCCGGTGATGGACGGAGTCACGATGCTCATCAAATTGAAGGAGGATCCGTCGCTGAAAAATATTCCCGTGATCATGCTGACAGCCGAATCAGGCCATGAAAACGTGGCGCAAATCGGGAAACTCGGGGCGCGTGATTATCTGGTCAAACCTTTCAAAGAACAACAGCTGATCGAGCGCGCCGGAAGAATTATACCGCTTCAGAAAAAAGCCACGGCCTGACTATGGGAATCGTGCGCCACCCATCGAACCCCATGGAAACGAAATCCGAGACGCTCCAGATTGAGGAGGACGACTACAAATACATCTGCGATCTCGTCTATGAGCAAAGCCGCATTCATCTGGGCTCGGACAAGAAAGCGCTCGTCACTTCCCGGCTCGGCAAGCGGTTGCGTCTGCTCAAGCTCGCGGACTACGGCGAGTATTGCCAGCTCTTGCGCTCGCCGGCCGGCGCCGAGGAAGTGCGTTACCTGATCGATCGGATTTCAACCAATCACACGCACTTTTTCCGGGAAATGGCCCACTTCAATTTTCTTCGCGACGTCGTCATCCCCGAAGTGCGCGCGCATCCCAGTCGACGGAGCGAGGCGTTGAGAATTTGGAGCGCCGCTTGTTCCTCCGGCGAGGAACCCTATTCACTCGCGATATGGCTGTCGGAGCATCTAGCGCCGGCCTCATCCGGTGCCTGGGAAATTGAAGCCAGTGATATCTCCACACGCGTGCTGGACCTGGCTCAACGGGGAGTTTACGACCAAAGCCGTTTGACCAGCGTGGGTGCGGATGCGACGCGGCGTTACTTTCAAAAGGGAATGCGCGATTGGGCGGGACATTTCCGCATCAAGGGCGAATTGCGCCGGCAGATCCACTTTCATCATCTCAACCTGCTCGAATCGGATTATCCATTCACCAAACCGCTCCACGTTATTTTTTGCCGGAACGTGATGATTTATTTCGATCGCGCCACCCAGGAAGCACTCGTGCGCCGCCTCACGGAAAGACTGGTTCCCGGCGGTTACCTGATGGTGGGGCATTCTGAAAGTTTGAACGGTATTAAACACACTCTTCGGCTCGTCCAGCCCGCGATTTACTGGAAGCCTTTGGTGTAAGTCCTTCTGCAACTATTGCTACAACTTTTTTGGCCCGGCTCGATCTCATTTTTTCGACGGCAAGATAAGTTCAATAGTTTGCAAAATGCGCCCATAAATGCGGCTCAACGAAGCGCCCCTCTCCTCCGATATCTTTCGTAGCGCTCGCTGTGTACTGCGCCACAAAGAAAACCGAATATGTCTGAAGCCATTCTTGAAACACCACCTGTCGGCGGCCGGACTCTGGCCGGTAAATACCTGACCTTCGCGCTTGATAACGAATCCTATGGTATTGAAGTCCTCAAAGTCCGCGAAATCATTCGCATTACCAATATCACCATGGTGCCGCAAATGCCCGCTTACGTGCGCGGCGTTATCAACTTGCGCGGGAAAATTGTTCCGGTGATGGATTTACGCCTTCGATTTGGCATGACCGAAGGCAAAAGCACCGATCAAACCTGCATCGTCGTGGTGCAAGTCAAGATGCCCGACCACAAAACCATTCAGATGGGTTTGGTCGTGGATGCAGTGGAGGAAGTCGTAAATATCGCGGCGGGGGACATTGAGGAAACGCCCGATTTTGGGTCAACGCTCATGGCCGACTATCTGTTGGGCATGGCCAAGGTCAAAGGGCTCGTCAAGACCTTGTTGGACATCGATCGCGTGCTCACCACGGAAATGGCGAAAGCACTTAACAACCAATCAAAATCGTAATCAATCCTACCCCCAACTCTTATCAGCTAAATCAAAATTATGAAAAACTGGACCATCGGAAAAAGACTCGCTGCCGTCTCAGTCGGCACGGTCGCCATCGTACTTCTCCTCGGCGTGATTTCCTG
>DASZPR010000486.1:0-4110 GCA_035550235.1 Verrucomicrobiia bacterium
AATGGGATTTTCGCAAAGACCGCTTTCGCTTCGCGGGAATTGTGATTCAGGAATATGACCACAAACGCCGGCAGCTCATTGGGCCGACGCGTAAAATTTTGGAAAAGCAGAACATTCTCACCGAGGGCCCGAATCTTTATAAGCATGAAGGGTGGTATTACCTGATGCTCGCCGAAGGTGGGACGGGCTGGAATCACGGCATCGCGATGGCCCGGTCGCGAAATATCTTTGGCCCTTACGAACTCGATCCGGAGGCGAGCGTGCTTACCTCACGCGATGCCCCGTTGTTACGGTTGCAAAAATCCGGCCATGGCGAACTCGTGCAAACGCAAGCTGGTGAATGGTATCTCGCTCACCTCGCGAGTCGCCCTTTGAAAACCGCTGCGAAACCGAACCCGGCGTCTCCTGACAAATCAATTTCCGCGAATGCTCATGCGGGAGATCGTTGCAACCTTGGTCGCGAAACCTGTTTACAGCGCGTTGAATGGCGCGAGGGTTGGCTGAGGTTGGCGGTGGATGGAACCCACCCGCAGGATTCGTTGCCGCTTCCGAAAAGTATTTCGCTCCATCCTTGGCCGACCGCGCCTGTCCGCGACGATTTCGACACGGACAAACTCGGTCTGCAGTGGAATTCGCTTCGCGTCCCCGTGGATAAATCATGGCTGTCGCTTGCCGAACGGCCAGGTTGGCTGCGCTTACGCGGCCGGGATTCGCTCTTTTCGCTTTTTTTTCAAAGCCTAATCGCCCGCCGCGTCCAGCATTTCCAATTCACCGCGGAGACCTGCCTCGAATTTTCTCCCACGCACTTTACACAAATGGCGGGATTGATTTGTTATTACGACACGCGCCAACATTTCTATCTGCGAGTTACCTGGGATGAAAAATTAGGAAAGGTTCTCGGGATTGTGCTTACCGACGACGGCGTTTACGACGAACTCACGGACAGCCAAATAGCCATTCGCGATTGGGAGCGGGCTTGTCTTCGAGCGCAGGTTGATGGCGAGCGATTGCAATTCGGCGCCTCACCGGATGGCAAGGCATGGCAAAACATCGGTCCGGTCCTCGACATGTCAAAGCTGTCCGATGATTTTGGAAGCACCTTGCGTTTTACGGGAGCAATGGTCGGATTGTGCGCGCAGGATCTTGGTGGGACACGGGCAATCGCGGATTTTGATTACTTCGGCTATCATCCCAACGCTGCATGATTACCATTTACGACTACGTCATCATCGGTTTTTACCTGGTGTTCATGCTGGCCATTGGCGTGGTGTTCCGGCGGATGAGCAAGGATACATCGGATTATTTTCGGGCCGGTGGCGCAATGCCCTGGTGGCTTACCGGTGCCTCCGCGTGGATTTTCAGTTTCAGCGCATGGACCTTCACTGGCGCCGCGGGCAAAGTTTACGAAACCGGCACCCTTGTGCTCCCGGTATTTTATTGCACAGCGGTTGCGTTATGTTTCGTGCTCGCGTTCACTTGCCTCCGCTTCCGGCGGATGCGGGTCATTACCTGGATGGAAGGCGTGCGGCTGCGTTACGGGCCATTCTCTGAACAGTTTTATACCTGGATAAAACTGCCTTTGTTGCTGTTATTTTCCGGCGCCAGCCTGAATGCCATCGGCGTCTTCATGTCGGCCGTTTTCAACGTCCCCATGAACACGATGCTGATAATTCTTGGCGCAGTCGTGACCGTCGTTGCGTTCGGTGGAGGATCCTGGGCGGTGCTGGCGAGTGATTTCGTCCAGGCATTTCTCATCGTGACCATTACGCTTTGCACCGCGGTAATGACCCTGGCACGTCCGGAGATCGGGGGCCTGGGCGGCCTGCTGCACAAAGTCCCTTCCGCGCATTTGCATTGGACGCAGCTCGCCCGCCCGGAACTCATCTTCGTTTGGATCGTCGCGACGATGTGGTTGAAATTTTCCGATGAGAACAACATGGAACGCGCGACGATGTACTTAATGACTCGCAGCGACAAGGACGCGAAGCGAATGGTGTTGATTCCATTGATCGGCACGCTCATCGGCCCGCTTATCTGGTTCATTCCCTCCATGGCGGCGTCCATTATGCATCCCAATTTGGCGGCGGAATTTCCCGGGCTGAAACAACCTCACGAAGCGGCGTTTCTTGCCGTTTCGATGGACGTGATGCCGAAGGGATTGCTGGGATTGCTGTTGTCCGCAATGCTCGGCGCGACCGTCACCAGCATGGACGCCGGATTAAATAAAAACGTCGGCATCGCCATTCGCAGCCTTTACAAGCCCTTGATCCGGCCCAATGCCTCAGAAAAGCATCTGCTTATCGTCGGCAAAATGTGCACGTTGCTGTTCGGCGTCATCATCATTTTGCTCGCGGTGTTCATCAATAGCATCCGCCAGACGAACCTGTTTGATTTCCTGAATCAACTTGCGGCGAATCTATTGATGCCGCTGGCGTTGCCGTTAATTTTTGGATTGTTCTACAAACGCACACCGGGTTGGTCCGCCTGGAGCACTGCGCTGGTCGCCGGCGCGGCGTCGTGGTTGTTGAGCAAATATTTTTCTCCCGAAATATTTCAACACTGGATCGGCTGGACAAAACCTTTGAACGCCGATGAGGCCACCTACCTGAAATTGGCGGTCACAACGCTTGGCGGAACGGTGCTGGTGGGTTCGGCCTGGTATTTCTTCACGACTTTGTTCTATCGCCAGGCGCCAGAGCCCGAGCGGGAGCGGATCGAAACGTTCTTTGCCAATCTTCATACGCCCGCGCACAAAGAGGGCGTGGGTGGCGTGCAGACTGCCGTTTACAAATTGCTGGGCTCACTGTGCCTAGTGTATGGAGCGTTTATTTTGTTGCTCGTCTTCATTCCCAACCGGTTTACCGGGCGGCTGGCATTTTTGTTCTGCGGCGGCGTGATGTTTTCCGTGGGCGCGATTCTTTTCACGAAATCCAAACGTCGCGCCGAACCGCCGGCCCACGTTTTGAGTGCGGCTGCTGAAGCGGATACTGCTCAAAAAAAATAATCGCGCATGAGCAAGGAACTCAATCCAGTCGAGAATCAGTTTCGCACCGGGCAACCGTGGCGAACGTTGCTGAATCTTTATTGGCCGGAGCGTCGCTCGGTGGGGTTCGCGTTGCTGAGTTACCTTTTTAAAGCGAGCCCGGTGTGGATCCTGCCGGTGATTACCGCCAATATCATCGACATCATCGCGCATCATCGGGAAGGTGGATTGCGCGCTCTTTGGCTCAATGCAGCCGTCGGTGCGGTGGCCATTGCTCAAAATGTTTTATCGGCCGCGTTTTATGTCAGCTTTCTCAGCCGGGCCATCCGCAACGTTGAAGTGCGCCTCCGCTCGGCTCTCGTGCGGCGGTTGCAAATGCTTTCCATCAGTTATCACAACCGCTCCAGCACCGGCGCGCTGCAAACCAAGGTCACCCGCGATGTTGAATCCATCGAAATGATGAGCCGCCAGATTGTGGATGTGGGTTTCTTTGCACTGGTCACTATTTTAGTGGCTCTCGGAGTGACCGCGTGGCGGATGCCTGCGTTTTTACCAGTGTTTGTTTTGTTTGTGCCGATGATTTGGCTTTTGCGGCATTTCATGGCGGGAAAAATGCGCCGCCACAACGAGAACCTGCGCAAGGAAGTTGAAGGAATGAATTCATTGGTCCTCGGAATGATCAATATGATTCCAATCACCCGTGCGCATGCAGTCGAGGAGGAAGAAGTCGCGCGATTGGAAAATCGCTTCAGCACGGTGCGGAAGGCGGCGCGCTCATTTGATTTTGTCGCCGGCACATTCGGCGCGACCGCATGGGTGATTCTCATGCTGTTCAATCTCGGCGGGCTCACCGCCGCGGCCATCTTAAGTTACGAAGGCCGGTTGTCGCTTTCTCCTGGCGACATCGTGCTGTTGGCCGGATACTTCAACACCATCATGGCGGCGGTGATGCAGTTGAATGCGATGCTCCCGATACTGACGCGTGGCTTCGATGGCTTGCGCAGCATCAGCGAAGTCATTGAGTGTCCCGATATAGAAGAAAATCGTGGAAAGCAAATCGTTGAAAAAGTCCTGGGTGATTTTGTTTTCGAAAACGTGGGCTTTTCTTATGACAGCAATAGCCACAC
>DASZPR010000487.1:0-4812 GCA_035550235.1 Verrucomicrobiia bacterium
GAAAATGTCAGCTTCAGCTACGCGCAGGAAGAGCGCCGCCCCACAGATCGTAGCCGCCGAGGTAACGAGGCAGATGACGCGAAACAAGCGAGCGATCCGCCTCCTCACGTCGGCAGCTACGGGGAGGCTGGGGAACGCCACGTCTTGCACAATATCTCCCTCCACGCCGACCCCGGCGCGATGATCGCGCTGGTCGGTCCCACCGGCGCCGGCAAGTCCACTCTCGTCAATCTGCTGCCCGCGTTTTACGAAGCGACCGTTGGAAAAATCCTGATCGACGGCCAGGACATCAAAAACATTTCACTCGAATCCCTGCGCGAGCACATCAGCGTCGTCAGCCAGGAAGCCTTTCTGTTCAACGGCACCGTGCGCGAGAATATTCTTTACGGCCGCCTCAACGCCACCGAAGAGGAGCTCGTTGCCGCGGCTCGCGCCGCCAATTGCCACGATTTCATCACGCGTTTGCCCAATGGCTACGATTCCCGCGTCGGCGAGCGCGGCGTGAAATTGAGTGTGGGCGAAAAACAACGCGTCAGCATTGCCCGCGCACTTTTGAAAAACGCGCCCATTCTCATCCTCGACGAAGCCACCGCCAGTGTGGACACCGCGACCGAGAAGCTCATCCAGGAAGCGCTCGAACGCCTCATGGCCAACCGCACGAGCTTCGTCATCGCGCACCGGCTCAGCACGATTCGCAATGCCGACCAGATTCTCGTCATGCGCCACGGCCAGATCGTCGAGCGCGGCACCCACGATGAATTGCTCGCTCTCAATGGGCTCTACGCCAAACTTGCGCGAATCCAAAACACGACGTTTATTGAGGAAGGATTTGAAAAACTGGAGGTCAGTTAAATGGTTAAATGAGTAATTCGTTAAATGAGTTAGATTAGGTACGCGGGAAAATAATGATCCGGACCACGACTACAATAACCTATGACAGCCAATCGACCTTCAGACCTTCGCCTTGCGAAAATACGCCTTAACTCGGGGGGCGCCATCCCGGCTCTGGGTTTTGGCACTTTGATCCCGGACCTCGCGGAAACCAGGACCGCCACCACAAATGCATTGAGGACTGGATTTCGTCACTTTGATTGCGCGGAACGATATCGGAACGAGCGGGAGGTGGGTGAGTCGTTGCAAGCAGAACTCGCCGCCGGAGCCGTGGCCCGCGAAGATATTTTCATCACCACGAAATTGTGGAATACCAATCATCGGCCGGAACGTGTTGAACCGGCGTTCGAGGCGAGTTGCGAGCGCCTCGGATTCAGCTATGTGGACCTTTATTTGATCCACACTCCCTACGCGTTTCAGCCGGGAGATAACATGGATCCGCGAGACCCGGCTGGTAATATTATTTATGACCGCGGCGTGACTCTTCTGGAAACCTGGACGGCGATGGAAAGTCTCGTAGATCAAGGCAAGTGCGGAGCGATTGGATTATCCGACGTTGTTCTGGAAAACCTGGTGCCACTCTATGAAGCCGCGAGAATCAAACCGGCCGTGGTCCAAGTGGAATCGCATCCTTATCTGCCGCAGACGGAGTTGTTGGAGTTCTGCAAGCAGAAGGGCATTGTTCTTTTGGCGTTTGCGCCGTTGGGCCATGGAATACGACCGGGGCCGTTGGAAGACCCGGCTGTCGTCGCCATCGCCCGGCAAACTTCGCTGACCCCAGCCCAAGTCCTGCTCGCCTGGGGGATTCAACGTGGAACCGCCGTCCTCACCACCGCGAAAACTCCGGAGCGGGCTCGCGAGAACTACAATATCTCGGAAATCCCGGAAGCCGCTGTTGACGAGATCAACCGAATTCAAACCAGAAGCAGGCTCAACTCCGTGGTAGAAACCGGTGTCCCAGGTTTCATCGCGAAAGGCGGCTGAACCCATTTAACTGATTTAACTCCTCCCCCATGCCCGACCTCGGAAAATTTTTAGTCATCGCCGGCATCTTCATCGCCGCTGTCGGCGCGGTGCTTTGGTCCGGCTTCGGTCGCGGCTGGATCGGGCGTATGCCCGGCGACATTCATTACAAAGGCGACAACTTCAGCTTTCACTTCCCCATCGTCACCTGCCTGCTGATCAGTTTGATTCTTTCGCTGATTCTTTGGTTGTTCAGGAGATAGTCTCGGGAAATTCACGCTTACACGCGGTTCGTCTTATCACGGAGTTCGCCGATCTATTTCGCAGAAACCGCCCCTGTCACGAAGTGACACTGGAAATTAGCCAGCCACGAAGTGGCTGGTATTGCGTGATAGAGAACCTTTGTCCTGAAAGGACAACGGAAAAGATGATACTTCCAACGTCCTTTCAGGACGTGATATTTCGCCGGTAATTCCAGCCACTTCGTGGCTGGCTAATTTCCCAAGTCGCTCCGCGACTAACTACGAATCTTTGTTAGTCGTAAATCGCAAATTAATCGGAGCCTCTTCACATCGGCTGCCACAACAGCTGCTACAAAAAACTAAACGGCGCGGACATGCGTCCGCGCCGTACTCCGATACCCCCTGAGCGCCTCCGCTACGCGCGTAGCAGAGGAAATTCGTTTTGCTCAGGAGCGCACAATGAGGTTTTACTTCTTCTTGGCCTTGCCTTCCGTAGGAACGGTGTTGGCCGTTTGCAGGATGCGGCTCGCGATTTTGTACGGGTCGCCCTGCGAATTCGGACGGCGGTCTTCGAGATAACCCTTGTAGTCGTTCTCCACGAAGCTGTGCGGAACGCGCACCGAAGCGCCGCGGTTCGCGATGCCGTAGTTGAACTTGTCGATGGACTGCGTTTCGTGCAGACCGGTGAGGCGCAGATGATTGTCCGGTCCATACACCGCAATGTGCTCGTTCTTGTATTTGTCGAACGCGGCCATAAGTTTTTCGAAGTATTCCTTGCCGCCGACTTCGCGCATGTGAGTCGTGGAGAAGTTGGAATGCATGCCGGAGCCGTTCCAATCCACGTCCTTGCCGAGCGGTTTGCAATGCCAGTTGATATCGATGCCGTAGGATTCGCACAGGCGCATCAGGATGTAACGCGCCATCCACATCTGGTCGGCCGCGGTGCGTGAGCCCTTGCCGAAGATCTGGAATTCCCACTGGCCCTTCGCCACTTCGGCGTTGATGCCTTCGATGTTGATGCCGGCGTCGAGGCACAGGTCAATGTGCTTCTCGGTAATCTCACGAGCGGTGCAACCCACGGCCTTGTAGCCCACGCCGGTGTAGTACTCGCCCTGCGGATACGGGAAATTGTTTTCGCCTTCCGGGAAACCGAGCGGACGGCCATTGCGATAGAAGAAATATTCCTGCTCGAAACCGAACCACGCGCCGGGATCGTCGACGATGGTCGCGCGGGCGTTGCTCGGGTGCGGGGTTTTCTTATCAGGCATGTAAACTTCGCACATCACCAGCACGCCGTTTTTCCGGGTGGAGTCCGGATAGACGGCCACGGGCTTCAGCATGCAATCAGAGCTTTTGCCTTCGGCCTGGCGGGTCGAGCTGCCGTCAAAGCCCCACCACGGAAGTTCTTCGAGCTTGGGAAACTTCGCAAATTCCTTGATTTGAGTTTTGCTGCGGAGGTTCGGGACGGGCTCGTAACCATCCAGCCAGACATATTCCAATTTATATTTCGCCATTTGGATAATTTTTTACAGGGTTATCGGTTATCGGTTCATGCAGGCGCCAGCATTCATGCGGCAACCATGCGCGCGGAGTTCAGCAGGGAAAATGCCATCGCGCAAGGATTTTACACCCCCCTTATAAAAGCCGCATAAATACTAATAAATTCATCGAAAACTCAAATTATGTAAAATTCTGTTCATCATAATCGGAACCGAACTGCTGTTTTATTTATTTCATGATGGCCACATTTAGCCAGTTACCTCGTGAATTCTGAACTTTCCTTTTCAACGCCGTTCCTTTGCGCGATATTCCCTTCACGTGCTGAAAGTTAAAGACACGCTGCGCTCCACCGTCAACCTGACCTTCGATGGCCGGGTCGTGAAGATTTACCACGGGCCCAAGGCGCGCGAACGCTTCGACAACGAAGTCCGCGTCCTCCGCTACCTCGAAGAGCGCGGCTGCAACTTCGTCCCCAAATTGCTCGAAGCCGATCCCGATGAACTGCGCATCATCACCACGAGTTGCGGCTCGCGCGTGGATCGCATCGACGAACAACGCGTGAAAGAATTGTTCGCGGAAGTCGAGCAATACGGCGTGCGCCACGACGATCCCGATCCCCGCAACATCACCTACCGCCAGTCCGACGGCCGGTTCTGCGTCATCGATTTCGAATTCGCCACCATCCTTGCTGACGACGGTCACAAACCGCCCCAATGAACGAAACGAAAGCCTCCACTCCGCCTGTCGTTTTAAAATGGTCCGGCTGCACGGATCGCGGCAAAGTGCGCCCCAACAACGAAGACGCCTTCGTGGCCCTGCGCTTCAGCGGCACCGAAGTCCTGCGTCTGCGAAAAATTGGCGAAGCGTCCACCGCCGAAACTGATTTCGCATTCGGCGTCAGCGACGGCATGGGCGGCGCACTCGCCGGCGAATATGCCAGCCGCATTGCGGTGGATAAAATCACCACCATGCTCCCCCGCTCCTTCAAGCAATCAGCCACCGGCTTCGCCGTCGATTACGACGACGTCCTGACCGAGCTCTTTGGCGAGGTGCACAAAGCCCTCGTTTACCTCGGGGCCAGCTACGAGGAATGCGACGGCATGGAAGCGACCCTCACGCTGTGCTGGTTCACGCCGGGTTGGTTGCACTTCGGCCACATCGGCGACAGCCGGCTCTATTACCTGCCCGCGAAAGCCGACCAAATCAAACAACTCAC
>DASZPR010000488.1:0-15228 GCA_035550235.1 Verrucomicrobiia bacterium
CAGCAACGCTGATGCGGAATTTGCTCGCGCTATGTGAATCGCCCGCGACACGGTTGAACTGCACCCACGCCTTCAAATCCACCATGCCATTCGCGGCGATAAAATCCTTCGCGCCGCGCATATCCACGATCTGCCAGACCACTGAGTCAACCGCGCCGCCGTTCTCCTGTGGCGGGGCCAGGAAACGCAGCATTCCCCCACCCTGCACCGGCCGCACGTCACCCACCGCTTTCGTCAACGCGTAAGCCGCGCCGCTCCAAAAACCCTGGTCCGACGGAAACCCGCCGATCTTCGCGAGGTTCATGGCATCAAATCCACAATTGGCCGGGCGAATGAGCACGCTGTGGCCGGGCTGCGGAAAAGCCGACTCCGGCGCCGCGGCAGTCGTGACCCCGCCCCGCGCGTCCAGCACCATCGCCATATTGCGTGTGAGATTCCATTGGTTGTCCGGCGCCGTCGCGTCGGTCCCCTGCGTGACCTGGACTTTGCCCTCAAACACGTCCACCACGCTGGAATCCTTGGTTTTGGTATCGACGCCGAAACGCGTGCCGAGATCGGTGACCGTGGCGTTCGGCGTCTTCACCGTGAAACCAATCGCGCTGTGAGGCACCTCGGCGCTCATCTTGCCCGACTGCAACTCCACGGAATTGCGGTCGGTGATTTTCAATTCCGCCGGCCCCTCAACCGCCGCCCTCGCCCCCGAGGCAAACGTCAATTCCACCACGCCGGATTCCAATCGCAGCTGTCCCTCCGGCAAAATTTCGCCCTGCTTCAATTGTCCCGTAGCGCCGCTCCAATGCGCGTCCAGCGCATCTGAAATTCTGCAATTCGCCGTCGTCACCTGAATCATCCCCGGCTGATGCGTGCCAAACGGTTCCAACACCCACAAAACCGCCGCTATCAACCCAATGACAGCCAAACCCGCCGCCACCCGGCTAATCGGCAGCGCGAAAAATGCTTCCTGGAGACGACGCCACCAATTCACTCGCGCGACCTCCGCTCGCCCCTCCACCCACGCCTGCTCCGCCGACAATTGCATCATCGCCTTGTTCAGCGCGCGACTGCTGCGGCGGCCAAATTCACTCCGCATCACCCCCGTGCACATGAGCTCCCATCCGTCCGGAGGGCGTTGCTCTTGCGGCGTATCAGGTGTGGGATCTGGAGTTGCGTCAGCCATGGTTCACCGAGTGTCGCTGATGAGTTTGGAGCGGACACAATCCCGCAAAGCATTGCGGGCGCGTTCCAGCCGTTTCAAAACCGCCGTCAAGTTGACGGTTAAATTCTCCGCAATCTGCCACGCCTTCTGGCCTTCGAAATAATGAAGCCGGCAAACCGTCTGCAGCGCTTCCGGCAAACGTCCGTAGCATTCCTCCACCAAATGAAAACGTTCCTCCCAGGTTTCGGTCGGGCGCTGTTCTTCAAAACGCCGATACGCCTCGTCCAATTGTTGCAGGACAATCGGCTCGACTGGAAACTCGCGGTCCCGCCGGCGCATCGCCGCCAGCGCTTCCAATCGCGCAATTCCCCTCAGCCACGCCGGAAACGCCTCCGGATCCTTCAACGTGCCGATCTTTCGGTAAGCGATTAGAAAAGATTGCTGCGCAATGTCCTCCGCCAATTTGTGGTCGGACACCAGCGAGAGGATATAGGCCAAAAGCATCGCCTCGTGTTGCTTGGCCAACACCTCAAAAATATGCAATGAATCCGGATTTCGGCTCACAATACAGGTTATCTATATTAAGCGTCGCCAGAAATCACTTTATGACTTCGCTTATGACACTTTTTTATGCGCGTACGCAGAAATACTTCTTGTCGCTTCCCCGGAAGTTCCGTTTAACTCAGCCACTCATGAAACTGACTCGTCATTTTTCGAAAGCACTTTCGATTTTTCTCACCGTCCTCGCCGGAAACCTTTTCGCCGCCGCCGCCTTGCCCAAGCTCGATCTCAAGCCGGCCTGGCCCAACCTGAAATTCACTCGCCCGCTCGCCATGGTCGAAGCCCCCGATGGCACGCACCGCGAATTCGTCGTCGAACAGGATGGCCGCATCTGGATTTTGCCCACCGACCGCAACAGCTCCGAACCGAAATTGTTCCTCGATATTTCCGACCGCCGTCCGCACGTGGACAATGAAGAAGGCCTGCTCTCCCTCGCATTTCATCCACAGTTCAAAACCAACGGCAAATTTTACATTTTCTATTCGCATCCCTCCGCACCCAAACACACCATCCTCGCCGAATGGCAGGTCTCCAAAACCAACGCCGACCTCGCCGACCCATCCGCCGAACGCGTCCTGCTGAACGTGCATAAGGAACCGCGGAATTGGAACCACAACGGCGGCACCATCCTCTTTGGCAACGACGGCTATCTCTATCTCGGCATCGGCGACGGTGGCGCGGGCTACGATCCCAAGGACGCCGCGCAAAAGCTCAACAACCTTTACGGCAAAATCATCCGCATCGATGTGAACTCCCGCACCGCCGGATTGGAATACGGAATTCCGAAAGACAATCCGTTCGTCGACGTGAGCAAACAAGGCGACCTCAAAGCCGACCCCCTCGATCAAACCGCCAACGTCACCCGCCAGGAAATCTGGGCCTACGGCGTCCGCAATCCGTGGCGCATGAGCTTCGATCGCGACACCCACGAACTCTGGGTCGGCGACGTCGGCCAGGATTTGTGGGAAGAAGTGGACGTCATCACCAAAGGTGGCAATTACGGCTGGAGCGCGCGCGAAGCCTTTCACCCGCTCAACCAGCGTGGCGGCCGCCCCAACCACGAAGTGCGCGGCACCGAACCAATCGACCCGATCATCGAATACGCCCACAACGAACGCCTCGCGCAACAATCGAAATTTCCCAACCACGGCACTGGCGTCAGCATCACCGGCGGCTACGTTTATCGCGGCAAAAAATCCCCGCGCTGCAAGGCGTCTATGTCTACGCCGATTTCCAGATGGGCACCATCTGGGGATTGCGTTATGAAAACGGCAAGCTGACCGCCGACGACGTCCTCGTCCCCGGCAACATCCGCCGCAACATCCCCAGCTTCGCCGAAGACAGCAGCGGCGAACTCTACGTCGTCTCCTTCGACGGCACCATCTACGACCTCGTCGAAGCCGGGAAATAAGATTTCAACGCAAAATCGCAAGGGCGCAGAGAATTAAAACTCTCTGCGCCTTTTGCGTCTTCGCGTTAATTCTTTCGTTTAAAAAAATAACACGCAAACGACCACAACCCCGAAAACCGGTAACTCGAATCCACATACTTCTCGATCACATAAAACGCGAAATAATAAAACCGGCAGAAACACCACACCGTAATCGCCAGCAACACACCCACCTTCAAAGTCGGCTGCTCCAGCACCACCAGCGTCGCCGCCAGCAAGCCGATAATCAGAAACAAAACTCCCTTGAGTTTAATCCACCGCGCGTCAGTCAGGTCTTTCATCCTGCCGCGACTTGTATAACCAGAACCCCGCGATGTCACGCCCAACCTGGGAGCGCCGGCTAAAACCGTAAGACAGGCATCCTGCCTGTCTCCATCTTTTGATTTCTTTGAACTTTGAAGAATCTAACGAGTCCAAACAGAACGATGATGGCTCACCCTCAAATTCTTCAAAAACGACCAATTATACCTCCCGCTAAAAGCTGCCTTATTCTTGGTCTCGCCTTACTTTTAACGAACTGGTTGATCCCATCGTCCGCCCACGCCTTTTGGGCCTCCATACCCGTCACCCAAACGAACATCGATTCCACCGCGCCCTTCATACGCATCGTCTCGCAACACTACGGCACCAATAATTCGAGCATCGAATTTTCCGTTTTTGTTTTAATGGAAAAGAAAAGCGACGACGAACTCTCCTCCGGGCTTTTGTGTATAAAAGACGCCAACGAAAAATTGGTGGCCCAAACTGAAGTCGAGGCCAAAAAATTGCCAAAAGGCGTCACCCCGAGTGCCATACCCAAATCATGGACCGACAAATGCATTGTCTTTCGGTTCACCATCGACGCCAGCTACCTCGCGCACTCCGAATTTTCCCTAAACCAAACAGACGACCCTGTCTGGGGAACGGGCGGAGTCGCTTATCGTTTTAACCTGAAAGAATTCGACCGGCCCAAATAATTCCCGCACTCCCACATCCCAAAAAGTTTGTAGTCCCGTTTTCAGGCGGATAGACTCCCGCCTCAGGAGAACGCCACTCAAATGATACGAGGATTTACACTGATCGCATTACTCGTGGTGATCGCCGTGGACATGGTGCAGGACCGAATCGTGAATTTCCCCGCCGGCTATCCCAACGGCTCCAGCGCGGTCACCTTCGCCGACGGCCACGCTGCAATTCACCGCTGGCGCAGTCCCGAAGTTTTAGTCCGCCAACAATATGGCGTCGAAACTATCAAACACGAATACCGCAATGTCTCGGCGAACAACGTGGATCTGGCGTAGTTCCGCGCCCACACCACCAATCCCAAATAATTAAGAAAAGGCTAATATTCGAACGTGAAAAAACTTCTCACACTGTTGCTCATCGTGCCGCTACTGCTCATTTCTTGCGGTCACCCGTGGTCATGGGCTGATTACATGGCAGTTCATAAAAACGGCATTCAGAAATTGGAGCCATCCCGCCAGATAAATACGCATTACGGGGAAGTCGACAATTTCATCACCGATTTCGGATTTGGGCCCCAGCCACTGAGGTGGCAAACCGTGGCATACATTGATGGAAGATTCGAGTTGGCCTTTGTCGAGCCCGTAATGGTGGACTATTCCAAGAAAACGGTGACCCCTGCCGGCATTCCCGAGTTCCATCTGGTTGCAATCAATCACATCATCAAGGGCCCCGGAACTCCGGAGGAAGGCGGCTGGGGCTGCGACTACGATGAAAAGTTGCAAAGAACTTTCGGCATGCCCAAATGGACCAATTTTGTAAACTCCGGATTCGATCTCACCAATCTCGGAATCCCTAAAGAAGAAATTCATTCGATTCCATATTGGAAGGAATACACTCGTGCCGCGCGTAACGGCGTGGTTCTTATCAAATGACTTCTCCGGAGTTACACTGTAATTGCGAAATCGTTTCGCAATTCAGAACGCATTGAATATCAAAAGCTTCCTCCCCAATCCGCGTCCATCCGCGGTCAATTTTTCCCCTCCGCCCGAGTTACCCCGAAAACCTTACCGTAAGTTTTTCATCGGGTTTAAGATGAGGGTAAAAACTCAAAATGAACCCTCGTCCGATTATATCCGTCCGTCCCCCCAATTTCCGCGCTCCGCATTCCGAGTTCCGCGTTCAATTCGGCCTATTCCAGCCTATGCGGGGGGGATACACCCGCCTCCGGGCATTGGATGTTGGTTGTCGGTTGTTGGTTGTTCGATGTTGGATGTTTCGGTTTTTGCACGAGTCGTGCCCCAGTCGCACTTACGCAAGTGCCACAAAATCAACAGCAGTCGTGCCTGGTCGTGCCCAGTCGTGGTGGCAGGAGAAGCACGACCGGACTCCGATTTTGTTGGTTTTCAGTGTTATCATACCGTATACAACCAAGCTCGTTTATCGATATGTCTACAGAATCATTACCAACTGTCTTACTAAAACCGGGCGAAGCCGACCGCATCGTGGCGGGCCATCCGTGGGTTTATCACACCTCCATTCTCCGCCTGACCGCCCAGGCCGGCGATGGCGAACTCGCCCAGGTCAAAGATCACCGCCAGCGGATGCTCGGCATCGGGTTTTTCAATTCGAAATCGAAAATCCACGTCCGCATGCTTTCGCCGGACCGCATCGAGATCAACGAAGCCTTCTTCGAACAACGCATCCGCGAAGCGCTCGCCGTGCGCGAACGGCACATGCCAAAGGCCACCTCCTTCCGCGTCGTGAATGCCGAAAGCGATTTCCTCAGCGGCCTCATCGTCGATAAATACGAGGATGTGCTCGTGGTCCAGATCTCCGCGCTCGGCATGGACAAGCGCAAATCACAAATCGTCGCCGCGCTCCAAAAAATCTTTTCCCCGCGCGCGATTCTTGAGCGCAGCGAAGTCGCCTCCCGCCGCTTCGAAGGCTTGGCCGAAACCAGCGGCGTCCTCACCGGCGAATTCACCGGCCCCATTTCCACCAATCTCAACGGCCTGAAATTTGAAACGGATTTGGTCGCAGGTCACAAGACCGGCCTCTATCTGGATCAACAAGCCAATTACGAAGCCGTGTCGCATTTCGCAAAAGGCGGCCAGGTGCTGGATTGTTTCAGCTTCCTCGGCGGCTTCGGCCTGCACGCCGCCCGCGCCGGAGCGGCGCATGTTCATTTGCTCGATCAAAGCGCCGACGCCATCGCTGCCTCCCAACGCAACGCCGAAGCCAATGGCCTCGCCAAAAATTGCTCATTCGAAACGACGAACGTTTTCGACTGGCTCAAAGCGAATACAAAGACGGCGTCAACCGAAAAGCTCATTCCGAAATTCGACCTCATCATTCTCGACCCGCCGTCATTCACGCGCAATCGCGCCTCAGTGCCGGACGCCTTGCGCGGATACAAGGAGATTCATTTGCGCGCACTCAAATTGCTCAAGCCCGGCGGCACGCTCGCAACCTTTTGTTGCTCCCACCACGTGGATGCGGAATTGTTCCAGGACACCCTGCTCTCCGCCGCCTACGATGCGCACAAAGTCCTCCGCCGCGTCGCCACCTATTCGCAATCCCCCGACCATCCCATCATCCCGATGATTCCCGAGACGGAATACCTAAAGGGATTTGCTTACGAAGTAGTGAGATGAACATCCAGGTTCCAAGCCGTAAGCTCCAGAGAAATTCCCAGCACCAAACGGACCTAACCGCGCATAGTCTGGAGCTTGATTCCCGGTGCTTCTCTGGGGCTTGGACGCTTGGAATTTGGAGCTTTAACAGCAGGTCATTTCAACAAATCGCGCTGCCACTTCATCAACTCAGCCGAGTATCTGTCCCAATTGCGCGCGAGATCAGAAAGCGTCCCACGGCTCGCAATCAGCGTCGGATCGATACCCAACGCCTGCGCCTGCACATCACGGCGCTTTTGCAATTCCATGAAGCGCCTGCGCTCAGCTTCCGTCGGCCGATGATTCGTGCGCTCGATGATTTTTGGAAATTTATCCACCGGCACCACCAGGCCATCCGCAATCGCCTTCGACAAGCCACTACGACGCCGCTCGGAAATGGTTCGCGGCAGGAACTGCTCAATGGGCCGTTGCGTGGCTGCTGCCGCCGCGACATCCACCAACGCCTCATGGCTCATCACGAAAAACGGCGGTCGATTCGCCGCAATCGCTTCCGTCTCCCGCCAGCGCCACAGCTCGCGCAAGACGGCCAGCCCGGGCCGGCCCAGCAAATGGCTGCCCTTCACGCGCCAGACGGCGTCCATATCCACCGGCTCCGGTTGCGTGCATTGCTCGATAAGACGGGAGCACGATTCCTGGTGCCACGCCAGCCGCCCCTTCTCCTCCAAACCGGCGCGCAATTTGTCCGCGAGCGGCTTCAGGTAATGCGTGTCGTTGCGCGCGTATTTTTCCATCCGCTCCGTCAGCGGGCGCAACGCCCAATTCGCTTTTTGCGGTCCCTTTTCCAATTTCACGCCGAGAAATTTTTCCACCAGCGTACTGTAACCGAATTGCGTTTCGCCAATGAGCCGCGACGCGAGCATCGTGTCGAAAATGGCCGAGGGCGTGAATTGATGATGCTTCTCCAGCAGCCGCAAATCGTAATCCGCCCCGTGCATGATCAATTCATGGCCCGAAAGCGCGTCGAGCAACGGGTCCAGATCGATTTTCGAAAGCGGATCGACCAGCACGTCTCCGTCGACTGTGCTGAATTGAATCAGGCAAACTTTTTCAGGATAAGCATGCAGGCTGTCGGCCTCGGTATCCACTGCCACCCAGGAAGCCGCGTGAAGTTTCGGGAGGAACGCGGCGAGCTTTTGTTCCGTATCAATCACCCCCACACTATAAGTGCGCCGAGTGTCCTGTGCCAAGCATCAGGTGCGACCGGAAGAGAAAATTTAGCGCGCCCGGAAATGCCCCGGCACAAAAGAAGAGGGCCGCGCTGGTTGGAAACGCGGCCCCGTCGGCAGGAGGTTGGCAGAAATTTACAAAATCATTTGGTATGGCTGCGGCGTTTCAACCGCGAAAACGCGATTTGCGCCACGGCGGATTTCACCACGCGCTGCGCTTCAGCCAGCGCGTCGTCCAGGCGGGCGCACTCGTCCAGTTCGGCCTCATTCAACGGTTTTTGCCGCAAAAGTTTTTCCGCGGCTTCGCAGCATTCGTCGCGCAGCGAATTGATTTGGAACGCGAGCAACCCGGCGCGCCCGAGCGGCAGCGAAATTTTTGATTTTTTCGTTTTCATTTTAAAGCACCATGACCGGCTTGCCGCTGCGCGGATCATTCGTCGCGGAATATCGTGCGCCATTCGGATTGTTTCTTACAAATTGAAGAAACCGATCCACCGCGAGAAGCTCCAGTCCATTTACAAAAATAACCGGAACGAGCTCGGCCTTAGCCGGTATCCATTGCACCGATATTTTCTTCGTATTCACCGGCCCACTCTACTGGTTTTACCAATGGTGTCTTACCATCCTTTGCCATAGGCATGACATTTTTTGTCTGGCTTCCGAATTCCCGGGGGGTATCGTCCTAAAACTTTCCAAATTCGTCTCATTAGCGGACGACGATGAAAAAATAGCGCCCCGCTTTCCGTCCCCGCTTCTTGCCGCAACTAAAAGTTCGTCGTAGAATGCCTCAATGAATTTAGCCGGTGCGTTTTCTGAATCCGTGCAAAAACATTCGGAGAAGACAGCCCTGTTCTGGGGCGACGCAAAATTCACCTATTCCGAACTCTCCAGCCGCAGCCTCTTTGTCGCGGGCATTCTTCGCCATCAATTCAATATCGCGCCGGGTGATCGTGTGGCGTTGTGGTTGAAGAACGGTCCGGAATTTATTCCCGCTCTATTTGCCGTGCTGCAAACGGGCGGTGTCGTGGTACCCATCAATAATTTTTTGAAGCCTGACGAAGTCACTTACATTTTGAACGACGCGGGCATTGACATCATCATCACGGACACCGAGCTCAGCGCACATTTTCAGACGCTAAAAACCAAACGGCCCGCGCTGAAGTTGATGAACGTCGAAAACGTGCTGGCTTCATTTCCCATTCCACCCGGCGGCATGCGGTTCGATACCGAACTGCTCAGAAATCCCACGCGACAGGAATCGGACCTCGCGGTCTTGATCTATACCTCCGGCACCACCGGCCGGCCAAAAGGCGCCATGCTCTCGCACGGCAATCTTCTGCACAACGTGAACAGTTGCCGATTGTGCCTGAACGCGGTCACCGAGGACCGGTTCGCCGTGCTGTTACCGATGTTTCACAGCTACATGCTCACGGTGGGAATTCTACTGCCGCTGCTGGTGGGGGGCTCGATCGTCATCGTGAAGTCATTGCACCCGGCGCGCAATCTCATCCAGGAAATTTTCACGAAACGGCCCACCATCCTGCCGGCGTTTCCGCAATTGTATCGCAGCCTGGTCAATGCGGAACTTCCCGGCAAGCTGCCCATACGCATTTGCATCAGCGGTTCTGCGCCGTTGCCAGCACAAATTTTACAGGACTTCGAATCGCGGTTTCAAATCCCCCTTATTGAAGGTTACGGATTGAGCGAGGCCAGCCCCGTCGTATCCAAAAACCCGCTGGATGGCACGCACAAACCCGGCTCCATTGGCCTGCCGATTCCGAACGTCGAAATGAGCCTCCAGGATGACGACGGCCGGATTCTCGGGCCAAACATGGTCGGTGAAATTTGTGTGCGCGGCGGAAACGTCATGATCGGTTATTGGAACCAGCTTGAAGAAACCGCGAAGGCTTTCCGCAATGGCTGGCTGCTCACCGGCGACCTCGGCTATCGCGATGACGATGGCTATTACTACATTACCGATCGCAAAAAGGACATGCTGCTGGTCAACGGCAACAACGTCTATCCGCGCGAAATCGAAGAAGTGATTTATCAATTTCCAAATGTGAAAGAAGCCGCCGTGGTCGGCCGACCGGAGGCGCGGCGCGGAGAGCAAGCCATCGCCTTTGTGGTACCGAACGACGGAACTCGTATCGACGAAAATGAACTGCTGAAATTCGTCCGCACCAAGCTGGCAGATTACAAGGTGCCGCGGCAGGTCATCATTTCGCCCGCCCTGCCCCGCAATGCAATTGGAAAGATTTTGAAGACTGAGTTGAGGAAGCAATTGGGAGCGAAGTAAATCGCCGATGAACAATTATCCCCTGGGGATTTCTTAGACATCGTCCGGTTCAAAATCGACTTCCAAAATTAAAAAGGCGTCCTTGCGGACGCCTTTTGTGTAAATGGAAGTTAACCTCACGCGACGCTCTCGCCTACCTGGAAGCGGACGAAGCGGCGGATCTTGATTTCGTCGCCGAGTTGTTTGCCGACTTGCGCGAGGTGTTCTTTCACGCTGACTTCGGAATTCTTTTTCACGAAACCTTGATCGAGCAAGCAATAGGTCTGGTAGAACTTGTCCAGCATGCCGGCCACGATTTTTTCAATCGCCTGCGCCGGCTTGCCTTTCAGGCGATCCGATTGCGTAGCGATGTCTTTTTCCTTCGCGACCACATCGGCCGGGACTTCTTCGCGGGAAACCGCGAACGGGTGACCCGCGGCGATTTGCAGCGTGATGTCTTTGACGAGCTGCTTGAAGTCCTCGCTGGCGACGGTGCTTTCCTTGCCCGCGCCGACTTCCACGAGCACGCCGACTTTGGCGCCGGTGTGAATATAAGCGGCGATCAAGCCGTTGCCGCTGACTTCCATGCGCGCGTTGCGGGTGATCTTGATGTTCTCGCGAATCTTCGCGACCTGGTCGATGCGTTCGGCTTCGAAATCCGCGTTTGGGTTCGAGGCGAGCCGTTCGGCCACGCTGTCCGCCCAGGCTTTGAAAGCCTCGTTGCGTGCGACGAAGTCCGTCTGGCAATTCACTTCCACCAGCACGCCGACGCGGCCATCGGGCGAAATGTAGCGTGCGATCAAACCTTCGCGGGCTTCCTTCGCGCCTTTGTTGGTGGCGGTGGCGGCGCCTTTTTTGCGCAACGCCGTCATCGCGGCTTCCACGTCGCCGTTCGCATCCGCCAATGCTTTTTTGCAGTCCATCATGCCCGCGCCGCTCATCTCGCGGAGCTTGGCAACCATTGCAGCAGTAATTTCAGCCATTCTGTTTAGTAAATAGTTGAGAGTTGATAGTTGAGAGGTGGTGCGGGCGAAATCAATTGTCCGCAAACGGCGCGCACGGAGTGACGCGCCCTACCTCATCATTTTTATTCCGGGGAGCTTTCCGGGGTCGACGGATCGTCGCCGGCGGCGACTTCCACGGCTTGCGCGGAATCAAACTTCTCGGTTGCTTCGCCTGATTCCTCGGTTTTCTTGCGACCGTATTTCGCCTCGTATTCACCGCGGGCCTGCGTGATGACGCTGCTGACAGTCGCGAGAATCATGCGCACTGAACGAATGGCGTCGTCGTTGCCGGCGATCGGGTAAGTCACGAGGTCGGGATCGCAGTTCGTGTCCACGATGGCGACGACGGGAATCTTGAGCTTGCGGGCTTCCGCCACGGCGTTGTGCTCGCGCTTGATGTCCACGACGAACATGGCGCCGGGGTATTTGTCCATCGAGCGGATGCCGTCGAAATACTTCACCTGGCGCGCGGCCTCACGGCGAATCATCGATTGCTCCTGCTTGACGTAATTATTGATGCTGCCGTCCTGTTCCATCTTCTCAATCTGCTTCATCCGGGCGATGGAGCGTTTGATGGTCTGGAAGTTGGTCAATGTGCCGCCGAGCCAGCGTTCTGTGACGTAAAATTGTCCGCTTTCCTTCGCGGTTTCCTTGATGGCCTGCTGAGCCTGTTTCTTGGTGCCGACGAACAGCACGCGCTGTCCTTTGCGCACGGTGTCCGCCATAAAATCGCAGGCTGCTTCGAGCTGGCCGAGCGTTTTGCTGAGGTCGATGATGTGGATGCCGTTGCGAGCATCGAAGATGAACGGTTTCATCTTGGGATTCCACCGTTTGGTTTGGTGGCCGAAATGAACGCCCGAATCCAACAATTCCTTAACGCCAATACTAATCACAATTTTTCCTTTGGTTAAAACTCTGTTTTGTCCGGCGGTCACAGACCGCCGCTACATACTTTTCAGAGCATCCCGCGGAACACGGGATTGATTTCAGTGTTGTTATGGCCCCCTGCCCTCACACGAGCGCAGGATTTTTTGAGGCCGTTCCCTTCTCCGGCATTTCCGGAAAGGCCCAATAAGCTATCAAAGAACCGGGTGAAGGCAACTGGTATTTTGTTCATAGTCCGTGGTCCGTAGTTAGTAGTCCGTAGCCGAAGTGCCCCCTCCCCCCCCCCCATAGGCCGTAGGTCCGAAAAGGCCCGAGAAGGCCCGATTCTGGCGCGACTGAGGTGCGACTGGTGGCACGACTCCGGCAAAAAACCAAACATCGAACATCCAACAACAACGCCCAACATCCAATGGCGGCGACTGGGTATACCCCCCCCCCCGCACAGGCTGGAATAGGCCGAATTGAACGCGGAGCTCGGAACGCGGAACGCGGAAATGGGGTTTGGACGGTCGAACGCGAATCCGCCTTCGTGAGACTTCGGTGAGACAAGTTGGATTTGTTTGGTAATTTTACGTTTAACGGGGGACGAATTTCTGGGGAAGATGCTGTTTTAAGGATGATCCGATTCATCCAACCCGCCCGCTGCCCTTTCGACGTTTCTCCCATTTGTATTAGACAAGATTTCGGGGTGGTTTGTTCATTGTGGCTGGAAAACTTATTGTCAGGGAAATGTTCGTCAAAGGGATGGGCCGATCTTTCGAGAGGGAATCGATAAGTGTAAAAAGTGAGAACCGACCCCTTTACGTTCCGGCTTAGAGCGTGTAACAAAATGACCGTCCATGATAGGCCACGCCCATCGGCAAGATCACGGTGTCAAAGGACGGCTGAAAAAAAATTCACGATGCTCAAGAACACGACTCCAAGTGCACGTCGTGGCGACTATAGGCACAACCGTTTTTTCACAAATCCTTTCCATCATTTGGAGCATTTTGAGTTTGTTTTGTCCGCAGGAAAATAATCAGGGGATAAGGGTTATCAGTGCAATGCACAGAAAAATAACCGCCCGTGAAGGTGTGTTCGGATATCCCCCAGACTTGGCCAGGGAAACAGGCAGTTTCACTTTTTCGCCATTGCGTTTTTGAACATAGACATCCGCGCCAACATATTCGTTTGTGTGTACGATGTTGGTGTCAACAAATCGCGCCGCAGCAAAAAAATCGTCCCTTAATGGCGCGGATGCCAATTGTACTGAATAAAAAACTATTTCTCCAAATGGCTTCAAATCACCATCGTTGCCCCCCGAAATCATCATTTTCGAAGGAAATCCGCTCAAAGCCGTCGGCGGGTTGGGATAAGCATACTCTACCAGCTTGGTTAGAGGTGACCCGTCTGTATGGTTGATCCGTAACCGAAAGGGCAGCCCATTTGAAATTTCCAACCGACCTCGCAGAGACACGCCAAACAAATTATCATCCGCCGTAAATGTGTCGCCGTTCCACTTCACACTTCCGGGCTTAATGTTGCCGATGCCCATGCCAAGGAACTGTTGCACGAGTGTAAAAAAAACTCCGGCTCCCGCAGTCATGACGTTTGATCCGGAACCGCGATTGACAGCATTTTCGGTGATCTGATAGGCCTCGGTTCCGGATCGTCCAGCCACAAGTTGCCTCCCGCTCAAAGTTGCAAGAGCGTTGGAGTTCGGCAGTATTTGCAGGAAATAGTTGGAGCCGGCTTTGGCGCCGATGTAGTAAGAAGTGGATTTCCGCTCGACTAACTGCTGGCTAGCCATGAATTTTTCAATTTCGGGCGGTGAATCAATTGCCCTTTTGAAAAAACCAACCAGATCATTTGTGGGCTGCGTGGTTGTATCCGCTTTTGCTATAAGAAAGAAAAACAGGCAAGCGGCAAAAATGCTGATTTTTATTGCTGGCGCAACGAAGTGCAGGAAGCTGGATAATCCTTTGACATCGCCGGGCAATCGGTCGATTGGAAAATGAATGCCTGCGCGATGGCGGAATGAAAAGATCGATTTGAAGACACTCATTTCCCTCTCAAATGGGAGCATCAGTGAGGGGCTTAAGCGAGCGAAATATTCTATCAATTTGCGACATTGAGAATCGTAAGCAATCCAGGGTCGATGGAAGATACTCGCTTTGCTCGCCGTGCTGCGCGCGAGAGTGATGGGTGCTTGGCGTCCTCCGCGACTCCGCGTTAAGGCCCAACACAGAGACGCCAAGGTCGCAAAGGAGCGCAGAGAAAGAACTAAACCAAAAATCCTCTCTGCTGATCGCTACATTTTTCTGTCGTTGCTCCAAGTTACGAAATCGGTTAACAAACGCATACACTCATGAAACTCCTATCATTTCTCTCGTTGGCCGGTCTGCTCCTGATTCTTTCGGCGTCTTTCGCTTTTGCGGAGGATGATTTCAAGCCGGAACCTGATTACGTCAGTTTGTTCAACGGCAAAGACCTGACGGGTTGGGGATATAAGACGAACAATTTCGACGGCAAGTCCGTGAGTGATGATGGGCGTTATTCGGCGGGCGACGGCATTCTTACGGTGCATCCGCGCGTGCCGCGGCTGGTTCAACAGTTGTGGACGACGCAGCAATTTTCGAATGATTTCAATCTGAGGCTGGAGTTTCGCGCGAGCACGAACGCTGATAGCGGCATTTTCATTCGGAGGCCGCAGTTGCAGTGCCGGGATTATCTCGTGGCGGGGCCTTATAAGGACCTTAAAAAATACAGGCCTCAGGATTGGAACGAAATTGATATCACGGTCAGCAACCGCGTGGCGTATTGCACGTGCAACGGCGAGGTCCTCACCAACGGCCTGCCGGTGCCGGCCACGGGGCCGATCGGCCTGGAGGGAGATCGCGGCCAGATGGAATACCGGCGGATTCGATTGAAGGAACTTAGGTAAGAAATATCGATTCCCTCGCTCCCCTGCCGCTTGTCAAACCGCGCGGCGTCCGCTACTTTCTCACCATGCTGCGAAAGATTGTTTCTTTGTCCACTCTCGCGTTTTGCGTCGGCGCCAGGGCCGTGCAATCGGATACCATTCAACTCAAGGATAATGCCGCCGTGACC
>DASZPR010000489.1:0-5108 GCA_035550235.1 Verrucomicrobiia bacterium
CCCGGTCGCCATAGATTTCGGTGCCGATGCGCCAGGGCTTGCCATCACCGCCCAAACCGCTGCGGCCAATTTCCAGGGAGCGCAGGCATTTTTGCAGGCTCTCTTTAAACGTGCGGCCGATGGACATGGCTTCGCCGACGCTTTTCATTTGCGTGGTGAGTGTGGGGTCGGCTTGCGGAAATTTCTCGAAGGCGAACCGCGGGATTTTGGTGACGACGTAGTCGATGCTGGGCTCGAAGCTCGCGGGGGTTTCGCGGGTGATGTCGTTTTTGAGTTCGTCGAGCAGGTAGCCGACGGCGAGTTTGGCCGCGATTTTGGCGATGGGGAAGCCGGTGGCCTTCGACGCAAGCGCGGAGCTGCGGCTGACGCGCGGGTTCATTTCGATGATGACCATGCGGCCATTCTCCGGGCTGACGCCGAATTGAATGTTCGAGCCGCCGGTCTCCACGCCCACCGCGCGGATGACGGCGAAGCTCTGGTCGCGCATGATCTGGTATTCCTTGTCCGTGAGGGTCTGGATGGGCGCGACGGTGATGCTGTCGCCGGTGTGGACGCCCATGGGGTCGAAGTTTTCGATGGAGCAGATGATGACGCAGTTGTCGGCTTTATCGCGCATCACTTCCATTTCGTATTCCTTCCAGCCGAGGAGTGATTCTTCGATGAGGACTTCGTTGACAGGGGAAAGTTCGATGCCGCGTTTGGCGATCTCTTCGAATTCTTCGCGATTATAAGCGATGCCGCCGCCGGTGCCGCCGAGGGTGTAGGCGGGGCGGATGATGAGCGGGAACCGGCCGATTTTATCCGCGACGGCTCGGGCTTCTTCCATGTTGTGGGCGGTGCCGGAGATGGGGACGTCGAGCCCGATGCTGAGCATGAGGTCTTTGAAGACCTGGCGGTCTTCACCTTTTTCGATGGCTTCGGCTTTGGCGCCGATCATTTCGATGCCGTGCTTTTCGAGGACTCCACTGTTGTGGAGTTTCATGGCGGTATTGAGCGCGGTTTGGCCGCCGAGGGTGGGAAGCAAAACGAGTTTGCCTTTCGCGCCGATGCGTTTCATTTCCTCTTTCTCGCGGATGATGATTTTTTCGACGGCTTCAGGCGTGATGGGTTCGATGTAGGTGCGGTCGGCGAACTCCGGGTCGGTCATGATGGTGGCCGGGTTGGAGTTGACGAGCACGACGCGGTAGCCTTCTTCGCGGAGGGCTTTGCACGCCTGGGTGCCGGAATAATCGAACTCGCACGCCTGGCCGATGATGATGGGCCCGGCGCCGATGATGAGAACGGAATGTATGTCAGTGCGCTTCGGCATAGTTAAACCGCGCAGATTGAACACGGATTGGATTGCGAGCGAAAGGGAAAAGTGCGTTGGCTGGGACATGTTGCGTGTTCCGTGTTTCGTGACGTCGTCATGAAATCACGGAACACGAAGCACGTTTTTACTTCACCACCGTGCTGAATGGCTGGAGAAAACCGAGGTCGGAAGGATTGCCGGGGTCGAGGCGGGTGAAGCTCGGATTGCCCGGTTGGATTTGGCGGTTCCAGGTGAAAAGCACGGTGGGATCCCGCCAGCGTTTGATGTTCGCGTGACCGTCGGCGAAGGAAATGCCGCCGGCGTTGTCGTGATAGGACGCGGGGCAATCGATCCATTGATCGATTTGCGGACTGCAGATGAAGGAACCGTCGTTGATGCTGATGGGATTTTCGTCGATGAACACCCAGAGGTTGGCGGCGCCGGGTCTGATGAGTTGCGCTTCCTTGGCGTAGGACATCACGGTCGTGATGTTCGCGTAGGGTGCGATGTCGCCGAGCCAAGTGTTCATGGACATGCTGCGGACGTGAGGATAGAAAAAACTTCCAACTTTATTCACGGCCGTGTCCGCCGGGTCCTTGTAGACCTCGGTGTTGTTCACGTAGGGATACAAAAGGCCGAATTTAATCCAGGCCTGGCCGATATTCACGCCCGTGGAATTCACCGCGCTGAGCAAGGTGGTGTCGTCCTGCCGACCGGGGCACCATTGCGCGAAGCGTCCGCCGGGCTTGCCATCCGGATCGGTCAAGCTGGCGGGCTGATGGGTTTCATCACCGTTGGGGACGAGGTTGCCGTTGTTTTCATCCGCATACATTCTCCACGCGAGGGTCAATTGGCGCAGGTTATTCATGCATTGCGCCATTTGCGCCTTTTGCTTCGCCTTGGCAAGCGCGGGCAGAATCATCGCGGCGAGAATGGCAATGATGGCAATGACGACGAGCAATTCAATCAGGGTGAAGGCGGGCAATTTGGAACGATGGCCGGCTCCGGGATTCGGGGTGAATTTTATTTTCATCTTCCAATCATGCGTTGCAGTGGAGGCGCGGTCCCGTCCGGGGCCTGAAACGGGACTGTGAGCGTCTCATCTGTCACGGGCTGCAGTCGAATCCTACTATTCCGAGGCGAAGCGCCCATCCCTCTTTGGAGGGGTGCGGGAGGAACATTTTAAACCGGAGGAAGCCGAGAGCGCAGAGAAAACAATTTGCCCGAATAACCAACGGACTTGCACCTGTCGAAAACCGTGTATATTGGGGTCATGTTGGCGACCCCGGAACTTATTCGCGAGACGGCGCAATTCTCACGATTGGCCGAGCTGCTGCCGCGCTGGCGGCAAGTGCCGCTTTACCGGAGTTCGCTGAATCGATTGTCCGCGCACGACCTCTCCAGCAGCTTTCAACAATTGCCTTTTCTGCAAAAGCACGAAATGCGCGCGGGGTTCCCTCAGAATTTTCTGCCCGTTCAATCCATCGAGAGCCTGCTGGAAAATCAACCCGTCGAGCTCGAGCACACCTCCGGCACTTCCGGGGAACGTCTGCCGGTCATTTTCCAGCGCGGTTGGTGGGATGCCCAGGAAGCGCGCGCGTTGCGGCTCAATCGTTTCGTCGCAAACGTTTTGGACGAACATCCCGACGCCCGCCGCGCCACCCTCGTGCCGCCCGCGTGCAACGGCCTTACCTGCCCGCGCGGCTGGATGTCCCGTGAACAACGCACCATTGGCCACACGCTCTTCGTCAATCTCGACCGCATCCCGTTTGTCCTTGATGAAAAAGACCTCGCGCGCATGGCGGCGGAGATCAGCGAGTGGTCGCCTCAATTTCTCGATGTGGATCCGGTGCACGGCGCGTGGTTCGCGCTCTATTGCGAACGGCGCGGCCTAAAATTCCCGTCGTTGAAATTTATTATTTGCAGTTACGAATTCACCAGCATGGTGCATCGGCGAATTCTCGAACGCGTCTTTGGCGTGCCGGTGTTCAACCTCTTCGGCTCGACTGAAACCGGCCATTTGCTCATGGAAAACGAGCTGGGCGAAATGAAATGCAGCGACGATACCGCCTTTCTGGAAGTCGTGGATGAAGATTCGCGCGGCGGGGGTGATTTGATTGTCACCGCGTTCAGCAACGATTACATGCCGTTGCTGCGCTATCGCATCGGCGACCTGGCGGAACGGCATGACCGGCCATACGGAACCGACTTCGTGATTCACGGTCGCACCAGCGCAGCCCTAAAGTCCGCCAATGGCCAACGCGTCACAACCTGGCAAGTGGACCAATGTTTTGCGGACGCCGCCGGCATCGCCCACTATGAACTGCGGCAGGAAGAACCCGGGCAGGCCGCTCTGCGCTTTGTGCCCGAAGGCTCCGGCCCAACCAAAAACACACTCACCCGCGTCATCTCGCAACTTGCCGCGTTGTTGAATTCCTCTCGCGAAATTCCCACCCAGGCAATGGACGTACTCCTCCCCTCCCCGTCCGGAAAATTCCGTCTTACCTGCCCCATCTCCCGACCCGTCTAACTCATTTGTCCTTCCCCTCGTACCCTGCCCACAACCATTCCAACGCCTCCGGCAACGTCTGCTGTTTCACTGCGCGGTCCGTGTGGCCACAGTTGCGCGCAAAAACGAATTGATAGTGATACCCTTTCTCGGCCAGGACCTTTGCCATGTTTTCGTTGGCCACCACCCAATCGTGAAAACCATCGCGCATGCTGTTGGGATTGAATAAATCGCGGTCGCCCACCTCCATCCATAGGCGGATGGGTTTCACCGCGTTCGTCGCAATCAGGTGCTCGTGAAATTCCCACGCGCCGTGCGGCGTCTCGGGATTCGGCGGCCACTGCTGGTTCACGTAGGTGCCGGAATACGTCAGCACGCGATGCCATCGCTCCGGATGATACCAAGCCATGATCAACGCGCACGAACCGCCGGAACTGCCGCCCATCGTCGCGCGGCCGTCCGGATCGCTGGTTAATTTCACCGAACATTCCTTTTCCACGAGCGGCAGTACTTCGGTCTCGACGAAATCCGCGTAACGACCCGACATCGTGTCGTATTCCAAACCGCGTTCGCTGCCTTGCGCGTCGCCGCTGCCGTTGCCGATGGAAATTGCGATCATCGCCGGCACCTTTTTCTCCGCGATTAAATTATCGAGCGCCGTGAACAACATCATGTCCGGTCCGTCCGCTCCCACAATGAACGGCGCCGCCGTGCCCGGCATGTATTGCTTCGGTACATAGACCGCTACTTTGCGCGTGTAAGGCGCCGGATGGCTGGTGGTCACAATCAACTTCGCGGGATCACTTGGATCGGGCTTGCCGAAGGTGCCGGGATCGCGCGCGATGCCCGGGTAAATTTTACTGTCCGCCGAACTCATGGTGAAATTGAAAATCTTGCCCCGCAGCCCATTGCCCTGCGCCATTTCCGACGCGGGGTGATGCGTCGGCCCGATGATAAAATTTCCCTCGGCATTCGCCGGCGGAACGTTGCCATCGGGAAGTTCTTTCGCCTCCACATATCCCGGCGTATGCGGATCGCGCGTCGGCGGAGTGGGACGCGGCGGTCGAGCCGCGGGCGCGGTCGTAGTATTTGTGGCCTGGCCGAACGCGGCACCAACGTCCGCCCCAAGATTCAACGCCACACAGAGCAGCAAAGCACGAGAAGTCGATTTGATTATTTTCATCTTTTCGCGGGAATTACGAAATCAAGGATGCTAATTGCGGCCAGAAGGTTACAGCCCAACCGCAAGATTGCCGCTCGCGTTGATAAATGGCCGAGACCCCAGCCTGAAATTGGTTCTATTCGCGC